>CANGUQ010000074.1 GCA_947456915.1 Betaproteobacteria bacterium | reverse complement strand
GTACCTCCGGAAATTCACCCTGACCCCTTTTCCGCTTTTCCGGAAATTCACCCTGACCCCTTTTTGACCCCTTTTTGGGCCATCCCCTTTCCCGGTCCCGGTTGGCGGAAACATGCACCCTGACCTCTTCCTGGCGCCGCTCCTGCAGCAGGCCGCGGGCACTGCGCGGTCTCGCCCGTGCAGCGTCAGACGCCGTGCTCGCGGCACAGTGCGGTGAACGCGTGATCGAGCCGATGCTCCGCGGCGGTGAGCCGGTCCGCGAGCGTCATCGTCGCCTGCCGGTCGCGGGCGGCGTTGGCCCGCGCCGCCTCGATGTGTTCGCTCACACGCTCGGGCGCCGCACCGCCGCGATACTTGCGCTCGCGCACGCACTGCATCGCATCGAACAGCCGGTCCAGCGTGGCCTGCGGCACCTCGATCGTCCTGCCGGTGTACTGGCGAATCGCCGTCTCCAGCACCTCGGCCTTGACCTCCGACGGGGGAATGCGCCGGTCGGCGACGGTCTGCATCATCAGCGCGAGGATCTGGTGGCCGGTGCGATACGACATGCCGTGCTCCTTGACGAGAAACCCGACGATCGTGCTCGCCTGCGACCAGTGCTCGTTCGCGCAGCGGGCCATGCGCTCGCGGTCCACGCGCATGCCGCCCAGCGCGTCGGTGAGCGCGGCCATCGCGCGACGCGACTCGTCGGCGCACTTCCAGAACTCCGCCGGCAGCATCGTCGCCATCTCGAGCTGATCGGAGGCGGTCTTGGTGATCGCCAGCGCTCCCATCAGCCGACCGGTGATCAGTCCGCTGGTGCCGTTGATGAACTCGAGCACGTAGGGAATGCGCATCTGCGGGGAGATGCTCGAGGTGATGCTGAGCCGGTCGGGCAGCGTGATGAAGCCGAACTCCGCGCTGTGCCAGATGAGGAAGTCCATGGCAACCCGGCCGAGCGTGTTGTGCATGAGCGCGAGCGCCATGTAGGTCTCGAGCATGTAGTCGTAGTTGCGGATCGAGTCGCGCGCATTCCACGGCGCGGCATCGAACCCCATCAGCTCGTCGAAACGCGCGAGGTCGAGCGGGAACTCGACGCCGTACGCGGCGCCGGTACCCACTGCACTGATGTTGGTGTTGCGCCAGGCCGACAGGAAACGCTGGAAGTCGCGCTCCAGCGGCTCGACGAACGACATCAGGTAGAAGCCGAAGGTGCCCGGTTCGATGTGCTGCACGTAGCTGTAGCCGGGCATCAGCGTTTCGGTGTGCTGCGCAGCGATGTCGATGATCTGCTCGCGCAGCTGCAGCTGGCTTGCCATGATCTGCAGCAGCAGCCCGCGAAAGGCAATGCGCGAGGCGACCACGCGCAGGCTGGGGCTCGAACGCCCCAGGTGCAGCCAGCCGGACTGCTCCTCCTCGCAGTGCTCGCGCACGAACTCCTCGCCGCCGTGGATCACGTTCCACAGGCGCGTGCGCGCCTCGACCACCCCCTCGGCCTCCATCGCCGCGATCGCCTTGAGCAGCGAGGCGATCGCCTGCGGTGGCGCGAACTTCTGCTCGGCCAGCACGACGACCTGCGCCTTGTCCCACTGGTGCAGCGCCTGCAGGAACGCCGGTTCGCGCATCGTCTCGGCGTAGTAGTGCTTGAGCAGATCGCTCGGTGCCTCGCCCAACCTTCCCTTCCAGAAGAAACTCATGCTCAGGTCCTCGCTCGTCGCCGCACGGTGGCGTGCGGTTACTGCAGTTCGATGCCCGCGGCCTTGACGATCTGCGCCCAGCTCTGCGACTGGCGCCTGATGGCCTCGCCCATCGTCGCTGGCGTGCTCGCAACGACTTCGTAACCGGCCGTCAACAGCCGCGCGCGCACCTCGGCATCCTCCACCGCCTGCACGATCGCCTTGTGCAGACGGGCCACCACAGCCGCGGGCGTACCCCGCGGGGCAAGCGCGCCCACCCAGTTCTCCGACACCTCGAAGCCCTGCACGCCCGCCTCGGCCATCGTCGGTACATCCGGCACCGCCGGCGAGCGCGCGCGGCTCGTCACCGCGAGTGGGGTCAGGCGCCCGGCCTTCACCTGCTGCAGCGCCGAAGGCAGCGTCGCGAACAGCATGGTCACCTCGCCGGCGAGGGTCGCCACCACCGCGGGACCGCCGCCCTTGTACGGCACGTGGATCATGTCCGTGCGGGTCAGATGCTTGAGCAGTTCGCCCGCCAGGTGGTTCGATGTACCGACGCCGCCCGAGGCGAAGGACACGGTGCCGGGCTTCGCCTTTGCACGTGCGATCACGTCGGCGACGGTGGCCAGACCGAACTTCGGACTGACCACCAGCATGTTGGGCAGCGAGGCGATGATGCTGACCGGATCGAGCGCCGTCACCGGATCGACAGCGAGCGCGCGGTACAGGCTGCGGTTGGCGACGACCACGCCGGCGGTGGTCACGAGCAGCGTGTAGCCGTCGGGTGCCGCCTGCGCCACCATCGCCGCGCCGATGTTGCCGCCTGCTCCGCCGCGATTGTCGATAAGCACGGCCTGCCCGAGCAGTTCGGAGAGCCGTTCGCCCACCGGACGGATCAGCAGATCAGCCGCGCCCCCCGGCGCGAACGGCACGACGATGCGCACCGGTTTGGCCGGAAAGCCAGCGGCCTGCATCGGCCCGGCGAAGCCGGCCGCGACCAGCGCGGCGGTGACGAATGCAACCTTCACTCGATGTCTCCTGTGCTCGAAGGTGAGGCAGGCTGCGGCCGCGCGCGGCTGTGCGCGTGCTCGCGCAGGATCTGCAGTGCCCGCGCCACCGTGTCCCGCGCGGGAAACGCGCGCAGCGTGTCGAGCAGCGCTGTGGCAGTGGCCGCTGGCAGCGCTGCTGTGCAATCGATGAACTTCGCGTCGAGTTCGTCCGCCGACAGCGGTCGTGCCGGGTGTCCGCGCGCCATCGGCACGTCGGCTGCGAGCACGGTGCCGTCTGCAAGCGTGACCTGCACTGCAGCCTCATACATCCTGAGGCCCTCCTGCGGGACCACCTCGACGCATGCGAGCAGCGACTGCAGCCGCGGCTCGGCGAGAGCCTGCGCGCTGAAGTCGCGCAACCGGTTGGCGCGCCCGGTCAGCCCGAGCGCCACGCAGTAGGGAATGCTGAAGCGCGCCTCGTGACTGTCGGCCGGCGCACCGTAGTGCCCGATCCTGGGTACGCCCGGCGCCACGCAGGCACGCACCGAGCGAACCGCCCGCGCGGCGATCTGCGGGTGCAACTCGCGCGCCGCATCGATCGCGGGATGAATGCCATGCAGGCAGGCGTAGGCCTTGGTCGAGGTTCGCAGCACCTCCCACTCCCCGCCGAGATCCGGGTCGACGATCTGCGCGCCGCCATCCTGCACCAGCGCGCGCGCCAGACCCCCACCCGGTTCGAACAGCGCCGTACTCGCCGCGAAGCCATCCGCCGCGAGATCCGCCGCCAGCACCCCGTCGAAGGCGGCGCGGCCGCCCTGGAACGGCTTGGCCATCGTGCCGAAGGCCCCGGTCAGACCCGAGGTCTGCGTGGCGGCGAGGCTGAGCGCGGCTGCGGCCTTCGCCGCGTCGAGCCGTAGCAGCACGCTGCAACTGGCGGCCGCCGACAGCCGGCCGAGCAGTCCGGTCGCCTGGAAGCCGCGCTGCGCCATCGCATGCCCGAGACGGCGCCCGGCGAGCTTCGCTGCAACCTGCACGCCTGCGGCGAACGCGACGCACAGGTCCTCGTCGCGCGACGAGGTCGATGCCGCGAGCAGCGCAGCCCAGGTCGGTCCGCCGAAGTGCGCATCGGTCCAGATGTGCGTGTCGTCGTAGTCGAGCGCGTGCGCCGCGGTCGCGTGCACGAGAGCAGCCATCGGCGCTGCCGTCGCGCCGCCGGTGAGCAGCGCCGCAGGGCCGGTCGCGGCATAACGCCGCATCCGGACGGCGACGAGTTGCGTGACCGGCGCCTGCAGACCCGCAACGGTGCAGGCAAACCAGTCGATGAGCGAGGCGCGAACGGCAGCCACCACGCGAGGCTCGAGGCGGTCGAATGCAGCCGCGGCGAGCCACTCGCCCGCCCGTGCCGCAGGTCCCGCCGGTGCGGGCAGCGCTGCGCCCATGTGACGTGCGCTAGCTCGCACAGCGCGGCAGATCGACTGCCGATCTGCGGCTGAGCCCGGTCGCAGCAGCCCCGATCGCGACCGCGGCCAGCCGCCAGCCACGCGACCGATATGCACACTGGCGCGATGCCTGCACGCGATCCTCCATTCGCAGGGCGTATATCGAACCCGTCAAGCCGCACTGCCACGGGTAACGCCTCGTTGTCTTCTGCGGCCAGAGTAACACAGCACCTCCAGCGGTACGGCACACCGCAGCAGGGCATCGTGCCGCCACGGGTTGCACGCCCCTGCAGCGCGAACCGGAAAACGCCTGGTGCTGACCCTCGCGTGCCCGGTGCACGCACCGCAGCGGGGACTGGCCGCCGAGGGAGGCAGGACAGGCGTCAGGCTGAATCCGACCGCGTCGATCGCGAGCACACGGCGTGTGCGCCCCGCGGCGGCTGCAGCGCGTTCACCCTGCACCACCTGCCGCTGCGCTACCCGCTTTGCCCGCCATCTGCATGGGTCATGCCTCGGGGCCGGTTACGCCGCCGCTCTTCCCGGTGTCACGTGCTGCGACTGCGGCTCTCCATCATCGTCGCTCCAGCGATCGGCGCACGTGCACCCGCCGCGCGGCGATGCGCCTGGCCACGAACCGATACATCAGGAGAGAAGACATGCGCAGTACAGCCTTCAGGACCTCTGTCATTGCCGGGGCACTTGCCCTCGTCACCGCATCGGCGAGCGTGTTCGCGCAAAGCGTCGCGGGCGGCGCCTACGTGGGCGGCAGCGTGGGGTTGCAGTCACCCGGCGCGCGGTTCAGCGACGCGAGTGCCACCGCCACCTTTGGAGCGACTTCGCACTCTTTCGTTCCAGGTTTCTTCGCAGGCTACGGGCAGGTGCTGAACAAGGCGTTGTATCTGGGCGCCGAGGTGGGATATCAGTTCTCGGGGGCCGAACTGGATGACACGACGGTTACGACCACGCGCGCTTCCGGCAAGATCAAGAACGCGTGGGAGATCACCGCGGTCCCCGGCGTCGTGCTGTCGGACAGAATCCTCGCCTATGCGCGCCTGGGCTTCGGCAGCATCAAGGCCGAGAGCCGGGTGAACGGGGGACTGAACGGCACCGTGAGCGCAGATTTCAACACATTCATCTACGGGGTCGGCACTACGTATCAGATCTCCCCGCAACTTCTGCTGCGCGGCGAGTGGACCGTGACCGACGGACAGGAAAAGACCGTCAACGGGTTGCGCGTCCAGGTTCGCACCACAGGATTCAACGTGGGGCTGGCCTACCGCTTCTGACCGCTGCCGGGGCAGGGCGAGGCGGCCGCGTCGGGCAGCCGTGAGCCCTGCCCGTAGAGGGCCGAGAGGGCGCGGATCTCCTCGCCCACCATGGCGCGCAGCGATCCCGGGGACAGCACCTCGCAGTCGCGCCCGTGCCGAAGCACGTCCATCAGCAGTTCGCGCGGGTCGTGAAAGGGCACGCGCAGGATGAACCAGCCGTTCGCATCGAACTCGCCTTCCTGGTCCCGGTGCCAGCGCTCCTGCGCCACCCAGCGCGAACGGTAGGGCGAGAACCTCAGCGTGGCCCACTGCCTGATCTCGCCGGAAAAGATGCCGTAACCGGCATCGAATCGTTCCGCGAGCTGCACGAACGGGACTTCGTTTGCCGCATCCGGCAACGCGACCGCCGCTTCGATCGCGTCCACGGAGAAGCTGCGCAGATCCTGGCGCAGGTGGCACCAGCTGTCGAGATACCAGTTGTCCCGGTAGTAGACGAGCCGCTGCGGCGAAACGGCGCGGGTGAGCCGCTCGTCGGTATGCCGGTTGAGGTGGGTGATGCGCAACTGCACGCGCGCGAGCAGCGCTGCTGCGACCACGCCGAAGAACGCGCCTGCGCACTTGCGCCGCCCCATCGGCGAGAGCCGCACCCGCGCCGCGACTTCACTCGCCCGGAATCCGCCCTTTTCCACGAGCCGCTCGAGCCGGCGGGCAAGCGGCCCCAGGTGCGGCGCAAGCAGCTCGGGCTCGATCTCCTGCAGCAACTGCTGCATGACGAGCAGGGCGTGAATCTCGCTCGCGTTGAACCACAGCCCCGGCAGAGCATAGCGGGCAGCTTCCCGCGCCCCGGGATCGAAGGTGTAGCCCCCGAGGTCGTGACTGAAGACCACCGGCGCGTGCAGCCGCTCCTTCATGTAGGCGAGATCGCGCAGAATCGTCGCCCGGGAGACACCCAGATCCTCGATCAGCGCGGCGAGCGAGACGCTGCGACGCTCCCGCAGCAGGCGGTCGATGCGATAGAAACGTTCGGTGCGATCCACGAATGCGAGGCTACGCCAGACCGGTCTCAGCAGGTGAGACTCTGGTCGCTTGCGGGGACCTCGCGCCCGGATCGCAGTCGCGACGCGGCCCGCATCGGCGGCACGGCGTCCCCGCCCTCAGACCGTCGCGCGCGAGCCGCTGATCAGTGCGGCGAGCCCGGCGCCGCAGACCAGGCCTCCGGGAAGTCCGATGAACAGCGCCAGCGCAATCCCGAGCGCCAGCAGCATCGAGCCGATGACCATCCGGGCCCGACGCTGCCGCCAGCGCCACGCGAGCACGGCCAGAAGCACGCTCGCGCCGCCTCCGGCCAGCGCGATCGCGTGCCCGATCGTGGCCAGTAGAGGATCGTCTCCCATGCTGCAATCTCCGTCGGGCCTCGAGGATCGCCTCCCGGGCGCCTGCTGCGGCAGCGGGAGCGTACTGCGCTGCGCGTGCGCCGCGGGGAGCGTACAGCGGCAGCGGCCGACTGCGCGCTGCGACTCGACTCGCCGTGCCCGGTATCATCCGCAAGCTGAGCGCGCATCGCGGCGGCGATCGACGCGCTGCTGCGCGCAGGCCGGGCGAAGCGCTCGCCGATCCAGCGGCGAGACCTTCGCCGCAACCGCTGGGCGAAGAGCGAGGACATGCGATACATCATCGAGACGGGCTGCGACAGCGCCACCCTGTGCGCGTTCGATCCGGCCGCTCTGCCGCAGGACGCCGATGAGCGGCTGCTCGACGACGCCCAGGGCCACATGGAGACGTGGCAGGCCGAGGACCGCTTCTGCGTTGGCCCCACCGGGGGCGATGGCAGCTACGTGTTTCACGTGTACGTGAATGCGCCGCTGCCCGAGCCGGAGCCCGGCACCACGCGCACGCTCGAGGCAGGTTTCGAGCGCTTCCGTTGCCCGAGCGGCACGCTCTGGTTCTGCGGTGCCGAGTACGCGGCGCGCGACCCCGTGGCTGGCAGCAAGGCCACGCCCCGCGGCGGTCTGGGCCGCTACCCGGCGCAGGGCGGGTCGGTCAGTCTGCCGCCGGGCGAGCACGCGCTCAGCGTGTACCGCGTACAGCGCCCGGAGGAAATCGACGACTCGACCATCGATCTTCAGGTGGCGGCCTCGATGCTGCTGTGGCTGGCGGGCGGCCTGGCGATCGCCGTTGCGGTGTTCGTGCTCGTCGTTACCGTGCCCGGCAAGCTGTTCCAGTGGGCGATCGGCAGCGCGCTCTTCAACGAAGGCTGGCACGTCTATCCGATCACGCTGGGCCTGTTCGTCGCAGGTGTCGCTGCCATCGCCGCCGGCCGCTGGTTCGACTCGCGTCATCGCCGCAGTGCGCGGGCGGTGGCGGCGGTTGCGCGGCGGCGGGAGCAGGCCGACTATGTGGTCAGCGTGACACTCGGCGCTCGCGGGTGACGACTGCCGGAGGCTCGCGCGGGCAGCGGATCCCGGCGTCGCGCACGGGCGCACCGCGACACCCGCATGCGGCCGCCGATATCGGACCCTTCTCGCAGATGCAGGCAGGACAGCACTGATGAAAAGATTCGCCCACCGGCTCGCCAGCCTCCCGCTGCTCATGGTGCTGACCCTCGCGACTGCCAGCTGGGCGTCAGAGATCCACCTGCAGGTCGGCGGCAGCGATCGCCGCGCGCTCGTCGTGAACGCGCCTCCGGCGGGCGTGCGGCGCCCCGCCGTGCTCGTCCTGCATGGCGGCGCCAGCAGCGCGGACGAGCAGCGTCGCCGGAC
Source organism: Betaproteobacteria bacterium (assembly GCA_947456915.1). GTDB lineage: Bacteria > Pseudomonadota > Gammaproteobacteria > Burkholderiales > CAIKXV01 > CAIKXV01. The sequence continues at coordinate 3,678 of CANGUQ010000074.1, read as the reverse complement.
CGGCTTCGACGAGGTGGCCTCGCGCGAGGGGTTCATCGTCGTCTATCCCGAGGGAACGCCCTGGGGCCGAGGTCGGCACGCATGGAATACCGGATATCTGCAGCGCCGCCAGGTCGGGCAGGCCGACGACATCGGCTTCCTCGACGCGCTGATCGATACGCTGATCGAGCGCCACGGCGCGGACCCGGCGCGGATCTACATGACCGGGGGTTCCAACGGCGGCATGATGACCCTCGTCTACGCGGCGAAGCGCGCGCATCGCCTCGCCGCCGTCGCGCCCGTCGTCGGCGCCATGTTCAGCTTCGAGGATCGGCCATCACGGCCCCTGCCCGTCCTGCTGATCAACGGCGCCGCCGATGCCGAAGTCCCGATCGAGGGCGGGATGAGCCGCAACCCGATGGTCCGCTCGGCGCAGGCTGCACCGTTCAAGTCGCACGAACAGACGGTGGATTTCTGGATCGAGGTCAATCGCTCCGAGGCAACCCCTCGCGTCGAAGTCCAGGGCACGCTCACCACCCGGACCTGGGCCGCGCAACCGGGCGGCGCAGTCACGGTATCGATCGTCGATGCCGTGGGCGGTCACGGCTGGCCGGGCACCTACTCCGGACGCCCCGGCAACACGCCGATACAGGGATTGCGCGGCGCGGACCGGATCTGGCTGTTCCTGCGGGAACACCAGCGCCGCTGAGTCGGGCGTGACGGGCACCGGCTGTTCAGGGCGCAGCCGAGCGCATGGCGACACCAGCATCGGGCGGCCCGATCGCACGCATCCCGTGCATCGACGACTGTGACGCAGCGATCGCGAACTGCAGGGCGCTCCAGCGCGGTGCACTCAGGCGTGTCCGGCACGCGCGCAATGCGCGCGCTGCGGTTCAGTCACTGCGGATTCGCCCGCAGCGCGGTGTGCCTCGACCCGCGCGCGCCGGTGCCGCGGAGCGCCTCGGCAGAGGCCAACGACAGCGCAGCCTCAGACGCTGAAGCGTGAGTGGTGACGCAGGGTCACGATCTGCTTCATTGTCTTCACCTGACAGCATCGTGCCCGCTCGCCTTGCCCACTGAACATCGGGCTGCGCGTGATGGACTTCCCGCAACGCAGGGCGCACCTGGCGGACAGCGGATTCACAGAGGCGTGTATATGATGATGTACACCAATGATCGATTTCGCGCGGCTCACCGGCTTCGACCGGGACGACGGTACCGCCCGCAAGAACGGGAAGCACGGCGTGGCGCAGGCCGAGGCCGAAGAGGTCTTCTTCACCCAGCACCTGCTGATGCTGGAAGACCTGCGGCACCGCGACCACGAGGCGCGCTTCGACGCCCTCGGCAAGATGCTCGATGGGCGTGCGCTGCACATCACCTTCACGCTGCGCGGTGAGGGCACCCCGATCCGGGTGATCTCGGCGCGCGACATGCACCGAAAGGAAAGGAGCGTCCATGACCAGGCCCGCCAGGCCGCTGCCCAGGTTCAGGACCGAGGCGCAGGAGCGCGCGTTCCGGAAGACCGAAGGTCGCGACTCCACTCAGCATCTCGACTGGGCGAAGGCGCAGCGTGTGGTGCTGCCCAACCTGAAGCCGTCGACGAAAACCATCTCGCTGCGCCTGCCGCAGCACCTGCTCGATGCCATCAAGGCGGCGGCCAACGCGCGCGATGTGCCCTGCCAGTCGCTGATCAAGGTGTGGCTGCAGGAGAAGGTCGAGGGTTGATGGCTGGCGTTTGCGTCGGGGCACGCACGGCGAAGGCCATGGAAGGGACGAGGACATGCATGCTGGCGCTGACCGAATACCGCGCCGCTTGAGGTGCGGGCACTCATGAAGACCCTCCTTGCGCTCATCGTCGGCGGCTGCGTCCTCCTCGTTGCATGCCAGACCTCGGGGGTGGGGACGGCCCTGTCGGCTGCCGCGCACTACCCGGTGGTCGGCACGGGGCAGGACAAGTGCTACGGCGAACGCGGCGACGTCATTCGGTGCCCCACAGCCGGGACTTTCCTTTCGGGCCAGGACGCCCAGCACCCTGGCCGCCAACCCAGCCATGTCGACAACGGTGACGGCACCATCACGGACAGGGTAACGGGACTGGTCTGGGCCAGGGCGCCAAGCGCTCCGATGACGGTCTCCGATCTCGACGGCCTCGCCCGGGCGAGCCGTCTCGGCGGTCACGCCGATTGGCGCGTGCCCACGATCCGCGAGCTGTATTCGCTCATCGACTATCGCGGCGGGTATTCGGGCGATCCACGCACCTCGCGACCCTACATCGACACCTCCGTCTTCGACTTTGCCTATGGCGCGGGCACCGGCCTCGGCGACGCGGCGCACGGCCGAAGACCGATCGACGTCCAGGAGTGGAGCGCGACGCGCTACGTCGGCCGGACCATGGGCGGCGACGAAACGGTCTTCGGCGTCAACTTCGCCGACGGCCGGATCAAGGGGTATCCGGTCATGGATCCCGGCAACCGCATGCAGACGCCCAACCGGCTCGCCGTCCGGCTGGTTCGAGGCCCTTCCTACGGGCGGAACGATTTCCACCCGGATGCCGAGACGGTGACCGATCGCGCCACCGGTCTGGTCTGGCAGCGGCGCAGCGTCGCGGGGGCGCTGCGCTGGGCGGACGCCCTGGCCTACTGCGGCGGGCTCTCGCTAGGTGGCCACCGCGACTGGCGAGTGCCGAACGCGAAGGAACTTCACTCGATCGTCGACTATTCGCGAATTCCGGCCATCGATCCGCTGTTCGAGTTCAGCGATCGCCTGGTCTACCTCTGGTCGTCCACCACGCATCTCGAGGGGCCGCCGCCGGCGACGGTGCCGAACCGCGCCTTTTCACGGACAGGCGAACTTGCCGTGTACGCGGCAATCGGGCCGGCAATGGGTTACATGGAGGCACCGCCCGGATCCGGCCGACGCCGCTGGCTCGACGTGCACGGCGCGGGAGCGGTACGAAGCGACCCGAAGACAGCGACACCCGGCGCTTTTCCGTTCGGCTTCGGCCCGCAGGGCGACGATGTTCGCGGACACCACCACGTCCTGTGCGTGCGCGATCTGGCCAGTAGATAGCGTCCATCGCGGGCGCCGGCAAACCGTTACTCCGGACTCCACCCGCCTTGTTTGCAGGAGCTGAAATACCCGGGCTCTGCCAAGGGGCCGCAGCCGCCGCGGTCGTCTTCCAACTCCCTGATGTTCAATCCCGGAGTCGAGGGAACACGTGTCGGACATTCTGATCTACGGCGCAGCGGGATACACCGGCCGGCTTTGCGCCGAGGAGTTCGTCAGAGCGGGACTGCGGCCCGTTCTGGGTGGGCGCGAGGAGACGGTGCGCGCGCTGGCTGCGCGCCTCGACCTCGAGGCGGCTGTTTTCGACCTGAACGACTCGCGCGAGATCGAGCGGCAACTGAAGGGCGTGCGCCTTCGGCTGAACCTCTCCAGCCAGTTCATCACGACCCAGAAGCCTCTCATCGAAGCCTGCCTGGCTTCCGGCACCCACTACGTCGACCTTGCGGGCGAGGTGGAGGACACCTGCAGCGCTTTTGCCTTCGACGAACAGGCGCGCCGCGCGAACATCATGATCATGCCCGGTGCCGGGTTCAATGTCGCACCCTCCGATATCGCGGCAGGGCTCGCGAAGAAGAGGTTGCCCGACGCGAACGAACTGGTGATCGCCCTGGCCACCGACGGCGGGGTGTCGCG
>CANGUQ010000073.1 GCA_947456915.1 Betaproteobacteria bacterium | reverse complement strand
GCGCGATCGCGCGCGATCGCCTGCGCACTGCGCCGCGCCGGGTCGCCGAAACCACCGCCGCCCGGCGTACGCATCAGCACCGTGTCGCCGCACTTCAGGATCACCTGCCGCTTGCTGTCGGCCACTGCTTCGTCGTTGATCCGTACTTCGCCCAGCCCGCCCGGACTGCCGCCGCGCATTCCGGGCGCCGGTTCGCGCAGCCGCTCGGCGAGAAAGATCACCGCGATCGGGCCGGGATGCCGATTCTCCATCAGGATTTCCTGCCCGAGGCCGCCACGATGTTCGCCCATGCCACCGGAGCCGGGCACCAGTCGCTTGTAGCGGGTGATCAGCGGACTGTCCCGCTCGCTGACTTCGCACGGAGTGCACGAGATGTTGCTCGGCCACGAAAGTGCGTTCTCGCCGTCCTGCGTGGCGGTCGCCCCCATGCCGCCGTTGAAGAAGAGCACGCTGGCGAACGGCTTGCCGGCGTTCGGGCCGGCGCAGCGCACGCCGGCGAGCGTGAGATTCCACAACGGCGAGCCCGCGCCCGCCATCACGCGCTCCGGAATCACCTGCTCGAGCGCACCCAGCACGACCACCGGGACGTAGTGGCCAGTGGACGAGCGCCCGCCCACCGCGGCCGGGAACCGCGGGTTGAGCAGCGATCCCTCGGGCGCGCGCACCTCGATCGGCCGGAACATGCCTTCGTTGTTGGGCAGATTCGGCAGCAGCGCTGCCTTGATCGCGAACGCGCTCATCGCGTAGGTGTAGGCGAGGACGCAGTTGATCGCACGCGGCTGCTGCGGCGAGGTACCTTCGAAGTCGATCAGGATCGAATCGCCGCACACGCGTACCGCCGCTGCGAACACGAACGGCGCGTCGATGCCGTCGGTACGCATCGCATAGCGATAGACCCCGTCGGGCACGGCCCGGATCGCCGCGCGCATGGCTGCCTCCGAACGCGCGAACAGCTCGTCGGCCACGGCATCGATCTCCTGCAGCCCGTAGTCCTCCATCAGCGCAAGCAGCCGGATCGCCATCAGTTCGTTCGCCGCGACCTGCGCGAACACATCGCCCTGTGTCTGCTCCGGCGTGCGCACGTTGGTGCGCAACAGCGTGAGCAGGGTCTGGTCGGGGCGCCCCTCCCGGATCAGGTGCATCAGCGGGATGTGGAAGCCCTCTTCGAACAGCTCGCGCGCCTCGGCCGAGCGGATGCGCCCGCCGATGTCCGGCACATGCGCGGTCGTGCACGAGAAGGCGACCAGCCGCTGGCGGAGAAACACCGGCCTGACGATCGTGATGTCGTTCAGATGCCCGGTGCCCTGCCACGGATTGTTGGTGATCAGCACGTCGCCCGGGCGCAGGTTCTCGGCGCGCAGCTCGCGCAGGAAGTGACGCACGGTCGCCGGCAGCGTGGCGATGAACGACGGAATGCTGCCGGTGTTCTGCGCGATCGACAGTCCGCGCGTGTCGGTGAGCACGCAGGAGAAGTCGTTCGCCTCGTTGGACAATGTGGAGAACGAGGTGCGCACGATCGCCTTCGCCGCCTCGTCGACGGTCGAACGCAGGCGCGTCCACAGCACCTCGAGCAGGATCGGATCGAATCTCGTCGTCATGGGTCGAACCGGGGAATCGCGCTGCGTGCCACGCCGGTCAGCCGAGCGCGACGACGATGTTGCCGCTCGCCGCCACGTGCCCCCGCCCGCCCGGCCCGACGACCAGCGTGGAGCCGGGTTCCTCGACCAGCGCCGGACCGGCGAAGTCGAATCCTGCCGGCAGCTGCTCGCGCTGCAGCACCTGCGTGTCGAGATAGTCGCCCGCTTCGGGGAAGTAGACCCGGCGGCGCGAAGTGACGATGATGCTGCCGGCAGGCGCAGCTGCGCTGTGCAGCGCCGCGCCCGGGATCGGCGCGCTGACCGTCACCCGGATGTTCACCAGTTCCATTGCCACCTGCGGCGGCGTGCGTGCGAACTTCTCGCGATAGGCACGCTCGAACGACGCGGCGAGCGTCTGCGCGGTCGCCGACGGCGCGCCGCGGTCGTACGGGCCCGGTGGCAGATCGAACACGAGATTGAAGCCCTGTCCGGCGAAGCGTCCGTCGCCTGCACGCGCCACCCGCAGTTCCGCCAGCGGCAGACCGGTTGCTGCAATCACCGATCTCGCCTCGTCCTCGAGCCGAACGAACGCCCGCTCGAGCACAGCGAAGTCGCCTCCGTCCAGCGTCATGTTGACGGTAGCGACGCGATCGATCCGCGCCGGCGCGGCGAGCAGGCCCAGCGCCGAGGCCACGCCGGCCGACGGCGGGCAGATCAACTGCTTCAGCCCCAGCTTCTTCGCGACGTAATGGCCGTGAACCGGACCGCCACCACCGGTGGTCAGGAGGCTGTAGCGGCGAGGATCCCGCCCGCGTTCGGCGATGTGCACACGCGCGGCGCTGGCCATGTTCTCGCTCACCACGTCATGGATGCCCCACGCCGTCTTCTCCACGGACAGGCCCAGCTGACCGGCGAGGGTGCCCAGTGCGAGGCGCGCGGCCGCCGGATCGATGCGCACGGTACCTGCGGCGAAATAGTCGGGGTTGAGGATGCCCAGCACCAGGTTGGCATCAGTCACCGTGGGCTGCGTACCCCCCAGCGCGTAGCAGGCGGGACCGGGGTGCGATCCGGCGCTCTCCGGGCCGACCTTGAGCAGACCGATCTCATCGGTGCGGGCGATGCTGCCACCTCCGGCGCCGATCTCGATGAGCTCGATCGTCGAGATACGGATCGGCAGCCCGCTGCCCTCGACGAAGCGCCGCTGGCGCGCAGCCTCGAATCCCCAGGCGAGCAGCGGCTCCCCGTCGTCGATCAGCGACAGCTTGGCGGTCGTGCCGCCCATGTCGAAGGCGAGCAGATTGCGGTCCTCGGCGCCGAAGTGGGCCGCCGCCAGCGCGCCCGCTGCCGGCCCGGACTCGAGCAGTTGCACCGGCGTACGCCGCGCCTCCTCGACGTGGGTGAGCCCGCCGTTGGACAGCATCAGCAGCAGCGGCGCGCCGATGCCCAGCGCCCCCAGATCGTCGGCCATGCGGTCGAGGTAGCGCTCGGCGAGCGGCTTCACGTAGGCGTTGGCCACCGCAGTCGAGGCACGCTCGTACTCGCGGATCTCGGACACCACCTCGGCTGAAGTGGTCACCGCCACGCGAGGGAACCGCTCGCGGACGATGCGGGCAGCCGCCAGTTCGTGCGCACCGTTCGCCCAGGCGTTGAGGAAGACGATCGCGATCGACTCGCAGCCGGCGCGCACCAGCGTCTGCGCGCACTCGGCCACTTCGGCAACGGCCAGCGGTGCGAGCTCGCCGCCGTCCGAACCGATGCGGCCGCCGGCCTCGCAGCGCAGATTGCGGGGCACCAGCGGCGCGGGGTTGCGGATCTGCAGGTCGTAGAGCTCGTACTTGCGCTCGCGACCGATCTCCAGCGAGTCGCGAAAACCCGACGTCGTGATCAGTCCGGTCACCGCACCCTTGCGCTCGATCAGCGCGTTGGTGAACAGCGTCGTCGCGTGCACCACGCGGACGATCGACGAGGCAGCGATGCCTGCCGCCGCGAGCAGCGCGCGCGTGCCCTCGATCACCCCGAGCGCCGGATCCTCGTGCGTGGTCAGGACCTTGCTGGCGACGTGCGTGCCGGCATCGTGGTCATAGATCACGATGTCGGTGAACGTGCCGCCGATGTCGATGCCGAGCGAGCGGAAGGCGGTCACGGTCGGGCCTTGAGGCACGGAAAGGATGACGCTGGTCAGGGAGACAGGATTCGAACCTGCGACCTCGTGCGCCCAAGGCACGCGCTCTACCAGGCTGAGCTACACCCTGAAACCCGGAGTCTACCAGCCTGGCCCGCTCCGGCCGGGCTCGCGCCGCCGGTGCGGATCCAACGCGATCAGGCCGCCGCCGCGTCGACCGCAAGAAGTTGCGCCGCGCTGTTGACCACCGCCGCGATGCGACCGATGTCGCGCAGTTCGGTCTCGCTCGCGCCTTCCTTCCTGAGCACGTCCACGTGCGCACTGACACAGAACCGGCACTTGCCGACGATGCTCGCCGACAGCGCGTAGAGCTCGAAGCTGCGCCGGGTCGTACCGCCGTGGTTCTGATAGGCATTCATCCGCAACTGGGCAGGCAGGGTCTTCAGCTGCGCGTCGTCCGCCATGTCGATGTAGGAATACCAGGCATTGGTCATGCCCATGATCGACGCGGCAGTCAGCGCCGCGTTCGCATCAGCCTCCGGCATCTGCGCCCGGAACGCTGCCACCAGCGCCGGGCTCTTTGCGGCAAACGCAGCCGCGAGGGCTGCGCCCAGGGCCTGCGTCGCCGGCAGCGAGGAGCGGGCGATCACCGCGTCCATGTTCAGGCGCACGTCCTTCGCGTAATCGGGAATGCGGGCCTTGATCTCGTTCAGGAACTCCATCGGAATACTCCTTCGTTTGGTGAAGCCGTGCCGGCGAACGGCGGGTGACCGTCCGCCGGCACGGCAGGGGCCCGGCGGCGGATCGCACCGCCGGGTCGCTGCCCTTCCCGGTGATCAACCGAGGGTGGCGCCGCCGACCGCGCGGTTGCAGGGGCACAGTTCGTCGGTCTGCAGGCCGTCGAGAATGCGCAGGATCTCCTCGGTGTTGCGGCCGACGTTCAGGTTGTTGACGGAAACGTGCTGGATCACGTTGTGCGGGTCGACGATGAAGGTCGCCCGCAGCGCGACTCCGGCCTGCGGATCACGAACGCCCAGCATGTCGACGAGCGCGCCCGTCGCATCACCGAACGAGTAGTGGTTCAGCCTGTTCAGGTCCTTGTGATCACGGCGCCATGCGAGCTTGCAGAACTCGTTGTCGGTGCTGCCGCCCATCAGCACGGCGTCGCGCTCGGCGAACTGGCCAGCCAGCCTGGCGAACTCGACGATCTCGGTCGGGCAGACGAAAGTGAAGTCCTTCGGGTAGAAATAGATGATCTTCCACTTGCCGGGGAACGAGGCTTCGGTGATGGTCTCGAACGCCGACTGGCCGTTCTCTTCGTGGTGGTTGAAGCCGGGCCTGGCGGCTGTGACGCTGAACGCTTCGAGTTTCTGACCAACGGTTTTCATCTTCGACTCCGGAATGGTTGGATGGGACGTGATTGCCGATCTGGGGGCGGGCCACCGGCGGCGCCCGCGCGCCGGTGGCGCTCGGGAGCGGCAGGAGCATCTGCCACGGGTGATAGAGTATGGCTATGCACTTTACGTTTCCAATTGTTCTTTTTTAAGCTTGCGATAGCCTCCGGCTAACGGCTCGGGTTGCGGGCCGCCCGGCCTGCGGCGGGCCGCGCCCTGCAACGCCTTCCACTTTCCCGAACACGATGACACTCACCGAATTGCGCTACGTCGTCGCGCTCGCGCGCGAGCGTCACTTCGCACGCGCCGCAACCGCCTGCTTCGTTTCGCAGCCGACCCTGTCGGTCGCCGTCAAGCGACTGGAGGACGAACTCGGCGTGACGCTGTTCGAGCGCGGCAGCGGCGAGGTGACCGCGACGCCGCTCGGCGAGCAGATCGTTGCCCAGGCACAGCGCGTTCTCGAGCAGGCAGCGGTCATCGGCGAACTCGCGCGCTCGGGCAAGGACCCGCTCGCCGGGCCGCTGCGGCTCGGGGCGATCTACACGATCGCTCCGTACCTGCTGCCGCTGCTCGTGCGGGTGATGGTGAGGCGCACGCCACAGATGCCACTGATCCTCGAGGAGGGCTACACCCACGTGCTGCTCGAACGCCTGCGCCACGGCGAGATCGATGCGGCGCTGATCGCCCTGCCGCATGCCGAGCCCGGACTCACGCAGATCGAGCTGTACGACGAACCCTTCATGGTCGCCGTCCCCGCGCGCCACGCGTGGGCACCGCTGCGGCGCATCGATGCATCGCGGCTGCGCGACGAGACCATGCTGCTGCTCGCCGCCGGACACTGCCTGCGCGATCAGGTGCTCGAGGTCTGCCCGGATGCAGCCCGCTTCACCAGCAGTGCCGACGGCATACGGCGTACGTTCGAGGGCACCTCGCTTGAGACGATCCGGCAGATGGTCGCCTCCGGGCTGGGCATCACGGTGATTCCGGCGAGCGCGGTGCCGACGGCCACCTCGCGCAAGGACCTGATCGTCTACCGGCCGTTCACGCCCCCTGCGCCGGCACGGCGGGTGGCGATCGTGTGCCGCCGCAGCTATGCGCGCATGCCTGCGATCCAGGCGATCGCTGCCGCGGTGCGCGAGACGGCGCTGCCCGGAGCGCACATGCTGCCGGCAGACGGTCGGTCAGCCGGCACCGCGCCGCGCTGAGCACCCGGACTCAGTAGAGCAGCCGGCAGCGGATCGTTCCCGGAACCGTCTGCAGTTCCTCCAGTGCGACCTTGCTCGCCTCGATGTCGATGTCCATCACGCAGTAGCCGATCGTGGCGGTGGTCTGCAGGTACTGGCCGCTGATGTTGATGCCGCGCTTGCCGAAACGCTCGTTGATCTGCGCCAGCACGCCGGGCACGTTGCGGTGCACGTGCAGCACGCGGCACATGCCGGGATGCGCTGGCAGCGTCACTTCCGGGAAGTTGACCGCGGTGAGCGTGGTGCCGTTGTCGCTGTAGCGCACCAGCTTGTCGGCCACCTCGATACCGATGTTCGCCTGCGCCTCGGCGGTGGATCCACCGATGTGGGGCGTGAGGATCACGTTGTCGAAGCGCGTGAGCGGCGAGACGAACCGGTCGTCGTTGCCCTTGGGCTCCACGGGAAACACGTCGAGCGCCGCACCGCCCAGGTGCCCGCGGCCCAGCGCATCGGCGAGCGCGTCGATGTCGACGACCGTTCCGCGCGAGGCATTGATCAGGTGGCTGCCCTGCTGCATCACCGCCAGTTCGCGTGCGCCGATCATGTTCATCGTCTCCGGCGTCTCAGGCACGTGCAGCGTGACCACGTGACTCTCCGCGAGGAGCGCGTCGAGCGTCGCGCTCTGGCGCGCATTTCCCAGCGGCAGCTTGCCCTCGACGTCGTAGAACACCACACGCATGCCCAGGTGCTCGGCGAGGATACCGACCTGCTTGCCGATGTTTCCGTAGCCGACGATTCCCAGTGTCTTGCCGCGCACTTCGTAGCTGCCTGCGGCCGACTTGATCCAGTCCCCGCGATGAGCTCCGGCGTTCTTCGCCGGGATGCTTCTCATCAGCATCACCGTCTCGGCGACCACCAGTTCAGCAACGCTGCGGGTGTTGGAAAACGGCGCGTTGAACACCGGAATGCCCAGCTCGGCCGCTGTCTCCAGATCGACCTGGTTGGTTCCGATGCAGAAGCAGCCGATCGCGGCGAGCTTCGGCGCGCAGCGCAGCACCCGCTCGGTGACCTGCGTCTGCGACCGGATACCGAGGAAGTGCACGTTCTGCAGCGCCTCGATCAGTGCATCTTCGCCGAGCGATTTCGGGTGCTGGACGATCTGGCGGTAGCCGCTCTCGTGCAGCACGTCGATCGCGTTCGAGTGCACGTTTTCCAGCAACAGGAAGCTGATCCTGCTCTTGTCGAACGAGACTTTCGTGTGCATGGGACCTCCGGAAGCAGGACGATGTCGCGACGGGGCGCGAGTCTACCGCGTTCCGCCGGTCGGACCGCGCGGGCGGCCCTGTGCCCGGTGCAGGCGCGCCATCGAGCGCCGTGCGCGCTTCGCGTACCGCCGTCGGCCCGATGATGCCGGTCGCGCAGCTCAGCCGGAGACGCCGCCCGAGCCGCCGATTCGCGGCAGCGGTGGCTGCTGTCCGTGCAGAAACCAGCGGTCGATCACCACGTGGCGCGAGAACCAGCGCGTGGAGAGCAGCCACCGCGCGGCGCGCTGTCGCCACGCCGCTGAAGCGACGCCGTCATCGCCGGCTGCGGAGGTGCTGCCCGCGCCAGCACCGGGCACGGGAGGAGCCGCTGGCAGCGTGCCCGACTGCGACCGCACCGGCGCGGCCCGCCGCCCGAAGCGTCGCTCGATCTGTACGGCGTAGTCGGCAAACGCGGCCTCGCGCGCCGACGCGCCGGTGGCCGCGAGCGCCTGCACGATCGCCTGCGCGGCGAAGATCCCCGACTCCACCGCTGGCCGGATGCCCTCCCCGCTCTGCGGATAGGCCAGACCGGCAGCATCGCCGATCAGCAGGACGTCCGCGCCGTACAGCGGCCGCGGCGCACGGGTGTACAGGAGATACGCGTGCCCCTTGAATCGTGCCGGAAGATCGGCTGGCACGCGCGCTTCGCGCTGCAGCCATTCGCAGAACGCCTCGACGTGCGCCGACAGCCGGCGCTTGTCCTCGCGCCCCAGCCCCACGTTGAGCCAGTCGCCCTTGCGAAAGCACCAGCCGTAACCCTTCAGGTCAGGGCAGAAGTAGAGCTCCGGGCGCTCGGGTGCAACCGTGCAGCGAGCCGCCTGCTCCGGACTCAACCGGTATTCGAGCTCCTGCGCGGCGATCACCGTCTCGCCGGAGCCCAGTTGCGCACCGAGTTCGCGTGCGACGGGGCAGAAGTGTCCGCCTGCGCCGACCAGCAGCCGCGCGCCGATCGTGCCGTTGACGCACCAGCCGCCGGCTTCGGCGCGCACGGCGCGCTGGAACGCCTCTGCCTGCCGCAGGCGCGCCCCGCTGCGTGCGAGCAGGTAGTGATCGAACTCGCTGCGGCGGATGCCGTAGCTCACCGGCTCGCGATAGTCGGTGCCAACCGGCGTGCCGGCGATCACGCCGGTCCGAAACGCGGTGATCGGCTGCAACGTGCGCGTTGCGCCGTAATCCGCGAGGTCGATGCCGAGCGTCTGCAGCACCTGCGGCGTCACCCAGCCGGCACACACCTTGTCGCGCGGGAACTGCGCCTTGTCGAGCACGACCACATCCACGCCGTGCTCGCGCAGCACCCGCGCGCAGGTCGATCCGGCAGGTCCGCCGCCGACGATGAGCACGTCGCACCGCGTGGAATCGGTCATCGTTCCTCCCGCCGTCAGCGCTCGGGACCACCGTACAGGAATTCGCGTGTCCACGGCACGTCGTTGCTGCCGCGAACGCCGAACAGCACCTGATACAGCTGCAGATCACCGGTACGAAAGGCGGCGATCGATCCAGCCAGATACAGCCGCCACATGCGCACGAATCGGGCATCGAAGCGCTGCAGGACCGCATCGTGGGCGCCTTCGAACAGCGCCAGCCAGTCGGTCAGCGTGCGCTCGTAGTGCAGGCGCAGGTTCTCGACGTCGAGCACGGCGAACTCGCAGGGCTCGAAGATTCGCATCATCTCCCCGAGCGAGGGCGGGCAGGCGCCGGGAAAGATGCGCCGCTCGATCCACGGATTCATCGGCTGCGGGCGGGTGCGCCCGATCGTGTGGATCAGCCCCCGGCCGTGCGGAGCGAGCACCCGACGGATCACGCCGCCGAGTTCGGCGTAATTGTCGATGCCCACGTGCTCGAGCATGCCCACCGAGACGAAAGCATCGTACCGCCCCGAGATGTTGCGGTAGTCGTCCTCGACGTACTCGACCTCCCCGCCGAAGCCCAGCGCCTTCGCCCGCTCGCGCGCCCACGCAAGCTGCTCGCGCGAGATGTTGAATGCGCGAACGCGCACGCCGTAGTGCCGCGCCGCGTGCAGCGCGAGGCTGCCCCAGCCGCAGCCGGCTTCCACCAGCACCTCGCCGCGTCGCAGCCGCAGCTTGCGACACACATGATCCATCTTTGCCGTCTGCGCGGCGTCCAGCGTCGCATCGCGCGTCGGGTAGTAGGCGCAGGTGTAGGCCATCGACGGGCCCAGCCACATTCGATAGAACTCGTTGCCCAGATCGTAGTGCTGATGCACGTTCTCGCGTGATCCCTGCAGCGAGTTGCTGCGCGCGCGATGCAGAGACTGCGCAAGCTCGCGCAGCCACGGCATGCGCCCGCCGTCGCGGTAGGCCCCGACGTAGATCGCCTCCAGCACGCCCGGCAGATCGCCCTCGACGTCGATCTCGCCGCTGGAATAGAGCTCGCCGAACTGAAGATGCGGATCGACCGCGAGGCGCAGCAGCGCACGCGCGCTGGCGACCCGGATGCAGCCGATCGGCGGCTCGCTCGCGGAGGTGATCGTCTCGCCGTTCCACAGCGACACCGCGAACCGCGGCCCACCCAGTTCGTCCATGACCCGCGCGAGCAGGCGCCCCCAGATGCTGCGCCGGCGACCCGTGCCGGGTGTCCGCGCGCCGGGAACGCTGGCGGCGCCGACTGTGCCCGCCTGAGCCTTCCTCGCGTGTCCCGCGAGTTCCAGCGCAGACCTGGATGGCAGGGAAGAGGATCGATCGTCATGCATGGCCTGTCCTCGGCTAATCAGCAATGACCGGCAATCCGCGCAGTCCGCCAGGAAGCCTTGGGACCCACCGCCACTGTCGACCTGCGCTGGTGACGACCGACCGGGTCGCTTCCCGCAATCGCGGTGCGCGCGGCGCGCCGCGCACAACACTCCGGAAGACATGCTAATCCATTCGCAGCCGTCCGGCACGCCGTCGCACGGCCGGCCCCGTGTCAGCTTTCCGTTCGTTCCCACCGGTGCCCCCCTGCGGGCTTGGGGCGGGCGCCGAGGCACTGCTGGAGGACCCGCATCAGATGGACAGTACCGGGCACGCGTGGTGGCAATCCCCGAACCGGGTGCTGCTGATCAACCTGCGCGAGGGGGATGAGCCGCGCATCGACGCCGCGGCGCTGGTCGCCAACGCAAAGTCGTTCTCCGCCACGGCGTTCTGCATCAGCGACGGAGGCATCGTTGCCCCGGCGAAGACACCGCGCGACATCGTGGGGCAACTCGCCGCTGAAATCGGGCAGATCGTGAAGACTCCTGCCACGCGCGACCGGCTGCTCGGCAACGACTTCGAGCCCTCGCCGATGGGGCCGGAGGAGTTCGGCGCGTTCATCAGGAGCGAGATCGCGCACTGGGGCAAGGTGATCCGCGGGGCGAAGATACGGGCCGAGTGACGCGCTGCCACACGCTGCGACGCGCCCGCCCCGGATCGCCTCGCCAGCGGTGCGGGGCCCGGCGCGGCCGTCACTCCGCGACGATACCGGTCTCGCGGACCACCCTGGCGTAGCGTTCGATCTCGCGGCGGATGAAGGCGCTGAATTCCGCCGGCGAACTGGCGATCACCTCCCCGCCCAGCGCCGAGATTCGCGCGCGCATCTCCTTGGCGGTGAGCGCTGCCGCCGCCTCCCGGTGCAGTTGCGCGAGCACCTCGCGCGGCAGGCCGCGCGGACCGACCAGCCCGTACCACGCCTGCGACTCGTAGCCGGGCAGACCTGCCTCGGCCACTGTCGGCAACTCGGGCCAGGCGGCGTTGCGCCTGGGCGAGGTGACCGCCAGCGCGCGCACGCGCCCGCCCGCGACCTGCTCGGGCGTGCTCGGCTGGATGATCAGCATGTCGACATTGCGCGCCATCAGATCGGTGAGCGCCGGCGCCCCACCCTTGTACGGCACGTGGCCGATGTCGATCTTGCCCAGCCACGCGAACAGTGCGCCGGCCAGATGCTGCGAGGAGCCGATGCCGCCCGAGGCGTAATTCAGACCGCGCGCCCCCGAGCGCGCGAGCGCGAGCAGTTCCCTGACGCTGGTCGCCGGCACGCCCGGATGCACCAGCACCAGTTGGGCAAAGGTCGCCCCCAGGCTGATCGGCGTGAAGTCACGCTCGGTCTCGTAGGGCAGCTTCTTGTAGATCAGGGTGTTGATCGCGTGCCCGATCGCGACGTAGAGCAGCGTGTGGCCGTCGGGTACCGATTTCGCAGCCATCTCGCTGGCGATGATGCCGTTGGCACCGGGCCGGTTGTCGACGATCACCGTCTGGTTCCACGTCTG
>CANGUQ010000072.1 GCA_947456915.1 Betaproteobacteria bacterium | reverse complement strand
GTGTGGGGGTGTGGGGGTGTGGGGGTGTGGGGCTGCCACGCTGCGGGTTCGGGGAGTCGCTGCGCCGGTCACCGGTGCGGCACTGCCGCACCCTGCCCATGCACCGGTCGTGCACCGCGCCGTCTGTCCTGGTCGCATGCGCGCGTCTTCGCCGCATGCGCGCCGTGCCGTCCTGATGCCGGCCGGCTCGCCGGCACGATCAGTCCACGCGTGCGCCGCTGCGCTTGACCACCTCGCCCCAGCGCTTGATCTCGCTGCGGATGAACGCCGCAAGATCGTCGGGGCCCAGCCAGCGCAGCTCGGCCGTCTGATCGATGAACTTCGCCTTCTCCGCCGGATCTTCGACCACCCTGCGGATCTCCGCCGAGACACGATTCACGATCTCGCGCGGCGTGCCGCCAGGCGCCATCACCGCGTACCAGACGCCCGCCGCATAGCCGGGCATCGTCTCGCCGATGGTCGGCACATCGGGCAGCGCAGCGCTGCGCTGCGCGCTGGTCACCGCGATCAGGCGCAGCCGTCCGGCGCGCACCATCGCCAGTGTCGCCGTGCTGCCGAAGGTCATGTCGACGTGCCCGCCCACCAGATCGACGGTGGCCGGCGCGCCGCCCTTGTACGGCACGTGCGCGATATCCACGCCCGCCATCGTCTTGAACAGCTCGCCGGACAGGTGCTGCGAGGAGCCGATCCCGGCCGTGCCGTAGGACAGCTTGCCCGGTTGGCGACGCGCGAGCGCGATCAGGTCCTTGACCGTCTTCACCGGCAGCGACGGATGCACGATCAGCAGATTGGGCAACTCGGCGACAAGCGCCACCGGCGCCAGATCGCGCAGCGTGTCGTAGGGCAGCCTGGGCTGCAGCGTCGCGTTGATCGCGAGTCCCGAACTCACCAGCAGCAGCGTGTGCCCGTCGGGCGCTGACTTCGCGGTCGCCTCGGCCGCCAGCACGCCACCTGCACCAGCGCGGTTCTCCGGCAGCACCGGCTGGCCCAGCGCTGCCGACAGCCGCTCACCGAGCGCGCGTGCCATGCCGTCAGTGAAGCCGCCGGGTGCGAAGCTGATCAGAAAGCGGATCGGCTTGCTCGGCCACGCCGTGCCCTGCGCTGCGGCAGTCGATATCGAAGCCGGCAGAAGCAGCGCGCACAACGCCGCGATCAGCGCGGCACGCGCACGTGCGCTGCTGCAATCGTGCTCGTCCGCGCTGCTTCGACCACGCTGCCCGCGACGCGGGCGCGTCGTCCGTCCGGCGCGCGCTGCACCGTGCGGCCAGAGCGACGCTCTGCGGCCGCGGCCGCTGCCGACATCCGGCGACTCGAGAGACCCGCTCATCCTCTGGCTCCTTCGTCCGGGCGCGGCATCCGGCAGCGCGTACCCGTACCGGTCCCCGCGCTCATGCGCTACCAGGCGGTCGTTCCGCCATCGACCGGGATGATCGCCCCGGTCACGAAACGGCTCGCGTCGGAGGCGAGCCACACCGCCGCCCCCTTGATGTCGCTGTCGCCGCCGGGCTTGCCCAGCGGAATCTCGCGATCGATCTTTTCCGGGCGCTCGTCATAGACCTTGCGATTGATGTCGGTGACGAAGAAGCCCGGGCAGATCGCATTGACGCGGATCTGATGCCGCGCCCACTTCACCGCCAGATCACGAGTGAAGTTCACCAGCGCCCCCTTGCTCGAACCGTAGGCGATCGAGTTGTAGGCGTCGGGGTTGCGTCCGACCAGTCCGGCGATCGACGCGATGTTGATGATGCTGCCCTTCTTCTGCCGGATCATCTCGCGACCGAACGCCTGCGCAAGCAGAAACGGGGCGGTGATGTTCAGATCGAACACCTGCTGCCAGCGCTCGAGCGGCATCTCCTCGACCGGCGCCACCCACGCCCGTCCGGCATTGTTGACCAGCACGTCGATGCCGCCGAAGCGTTCCATCACCTGCGCGTGCAGCGCGTGCACCTGCTCCGGTCTGGACACGTCGCAGGCAACGCTCAACACCTCGCCACCCCACGCGCGCAACCTCGCCTCGGCTGCGGCGAAGCGCTCGGGCTTGCGCGCGCAGATCACCACCCTGGCACCGAACTCGGCCAGCGCATCGGCCATCTGCAGGCCCAGCCCGCTCGAACCCCCGGTAACCACGGCCACCCGGCCAGTCAGGTCGAACAATTCCTTCAGTGCAGCCATCGCCAGCATTTCCTCCGAACGAGCCCCGGCGGGTCCCGGGAGCGCAATTATGCAGCCGGACACCACAGCCGCACCGCCCCGTGCGGGCAGGCTTGCAGCTGCGTTCCGCACACCGGACGTCACGCCAGACGAACAAACCGAAAAAGGGGCCAGGCCCCTTTTTCTCCAAGCCCTTCGGCGGCTGTTCCGAAAAAAAGGGGCCAGGCCCCTTTTTCAACGCACGGGCGCAGCCTTGGAGAAAGCAGCGCGGAAAAAGGGGCCTGGCCCCTTTTTGCGCTTCCGTGCGGTCACTGCCCCCAGGGCTTGATCGCCGCCTTGAGCTTGCGGTAGCCGTCCAGATAGAGCGGACGCTTGGGGTCGTAGATCGAATCGAACGTGGCGAGCTGCGCATCCAGCCACTTGTGCAGTTGCGCGTTGTCGGGATTCGCCGCCTTGTAGGCCTCGTTGATCAGCACGAAGTGGATGCGCGGATCGTAGGGGTCCTTGGTGCCGCCGACCGTCTCGTCGCCGTTGAGCAGACGGGTCAGCATGGCATCGGCCGAGCCCAGCGTCTGCTCGAAGATGGGCTCGCCTTCCATGCGATACATGATCGAGGTCATGTCGCGGCCGTTCTTCATCGTGAAGCCCATGTCGGCCCACACCTTGTTGATGTCGGCGCCTGCCTTCACGTGGTCGAGCACCATCTGGCCCCAGTCGCGCAGCACCTGCGGGCCGTCGGCCATCAGGTCGGTCAGGCGATCGCCGTCGAGGTCGGTGGCGAGCACGATCGCCTTCTTCTGCCGGATCATGTCGTGCAGCAGGATGCCGAAGTTGGTGTCGGCGATGTGCTCGCTGATCTCGCCGCCCCAGTTCTCCATGCCCGCCTTGAAGTCCTTGGGCAGCAGCGCAACGATCGCGTCGACGTTGTCCTTGTGCTCTTCGTAGGCGTCCACCGAGTAGGCACGCGAGAGCTTGAACTTGGTGCCCTTGAGCATCCAGCGCACCAGACCCGCGTTGATCGCGTCTTCCTGCGCCTGGGTGGGCTTCATCGCCACGCGACCGAGCTGCCCGGTCTCGTGCACCATCTTGAGGAACAGACGCCCGGCGTAGGCCATGCGGATGCCCGGGGTGTTCATCTCCGAGTGGATGACGCCGGTCTCACGGCTCACGTTGAACTTCTTCTTGTCCTGCGAGTACGGCAGGCAGGGCATGCAGCGCACGGTGGTGATCGTGCCGTACGGACGCACGTTGCAGTACACGCCGGCGGCGGTACGCAGCGGCGCGTTCGCCGACTTGCCCAGCACGACGACCTTCTTGCCGCCGTCATTGACCAGGAAATCACCCGCGGTCGACCACTTGATCGAGGTATAGGGCAGCTTGCCGAACCACTCGAGACAGGCGAGCTTCGAGTCATGGCGGAACTGCGCCATCATCGGCACGCCGATGTAGGGCAGCCCCAGGACGTCGAGCGCCATCAGCGTGCCGTTCAACGCAAACGTGTCGGTGAAGGTATGCGCAACCGGCTTCACGCCACCGGCGGCGTTGCCGCCTTCCCACAGGATGGCGTCGGGATGGCCGTCGAGCTTCACCGACGAACGCTTGTAGATGCCGTCCAGATACTTGAACAGGTCGCCGTTGGCTTCTTCCTGGGCGATCTTCAGCAGATCGAGCGGTGCACTCATGGTCAGGTTCTCCGTGGGACGAGGGGGCCGGCAGCATGCCGGACGGTCGCAGGCGCGACGGCCACGACCGGTGAGGTTGCCAACTCTGCGGGAGGCTGTGCCGCGTGCCGCGGGACAGCACCCGAGGTGCTGCGCGCGAGCATTGGCCGGGGAGTCGACCTGCGCCCTGTAGGCGGGAAGTCACCGACCACTGCGGCATTCGGATGATACCCGAACACCGCGGGCGAGTCGGCGCCCCGACCTGAGGTTGCCGTCCCGCCTTCACCGGCCCTTGCCGCGGATCCGGCGTCTCGCGCGCCGGCTGCGGGCGCGCGCACTGAAACCCGGAAGGGATCGAAAAGGGGGCGAAAAGCGAAAAGGGGTCAGGGTCGATTCCCCGGAGAGGGCTGCGGCTCACGGAAAAGGGGTCAGGGTCGATTCCAAGGAGAGGGCTGCGGCTCACGTCGAGCGCGCCCTGGAAATCGACCCTGACCCCTTTTCCGTGACCCCTTTTCCGCAGTCCGACCCGGCAACTCGACCCTGACCGCGCTTGCTCCTCACCCCTCGCGGGGGCTCAGTCCTTGAGCAGCTCGCGCGCGATCAGCGAGCGCTGGATCTCCGAGGTGCCCTCGTAGATGCGCGTGATGCGCACGTCGCGCGCCATCGTCTCGATGCCGAAGTCGCGCATGTAGCCGATGCCGCCGTGCAGCTGGATCGCCGCGTCGGCGACGCGCCCAGCCGCCTCGGTCGCGTGCAGCTTCGCCATCGACGCCTCGACGGTGCCGCGCGCGCCGCTGCGGATGACGTCGATCGCACGCTGCACCAGCAGCCGTGAGGCATCGCGCGCCAGCGCCATGTCTGCGAGCATCCACTGCAGCCCCTGATAGTCGGCGATCCTGCGCCCGCCCTGCTCGCGTGTCTTCAGGTAATCGATCGTGCGCTCGATCAGCCGGTCCATGATGCCGCAGCAGCGCGCGGCCACCGTCACCCGCCCCGAGGTCAGGGTCTTCAGCGCCTGCACGTAGCCCAGCCCCTCCGGACCGAGCAGGTTGGCGGCCGGCACTTCGCAGTCCTGCATGATCACCGGCGCCGTGCCGCAGCCGTGCATGCCCATCTTGCGCTCGTTCGGCCCTACCGACAGCCCGGGAAAGCCGCGCTCGACGATGAACGCGGAGATGCCCTTCGCGCCCTGCGTCCGGTCGGTCACCGCCATCACCGTGAACACATGGGCCGACGGGGCGTTGGTGATGTAGATCTTCTCGCCGTTGAGAATCCAGCGATCGCCGCGCTTCACCGCGGTGGTGCGCATCGCCGCCGGATCGGAACCGGCCTGCGGCTCGGTCAGCGCGAAGCTGCCGAGCCACTCACCCGTGGCCATGCGCGGCAGGTAGTGCTGCTTCTGCGCCTCGTTGCCCAGATCGACGATGCCCTTGGTGCTGATGCCGGTGTGGTTGGCGATGATCGTCGCCCAGCCGTAGTTGGTGCGCCCGAGTTCCTCCTCGATCGCGCACTTGCCGGCGAGATCGAGCCCGATGCCGCCGTACTGCTCCGGGATGGTCAGGCCGAACAGGCCCAGTTCGCGCGACATCTGCAGCAGCACCTCGGGCACGGCGTCGGCTTCCTCGATCTCGCGCGACCGTGGCTCGACCTCGGCTTCGATGAAGCGACGGACTTCGTGCTTCAGCTGCACGACCTCGTCGGGCAGGTTGACGGCAAAGCCCCGCCCGTAGCGCTGCGCGAGCGCGGCCAGATCGAGCGCGTTGGTGTCCGGAGCGTTCATCGTTGATGTCCTCGTCGAGCCGAAGGGGATCGGATACTGGCAGAAGCCCGAGGTGGCCAGGCCGGAAAAGCCGGGGAGGCCGGAGAAACCGGAGGCGCCGAAAGCCTCACCCCGCCCCGCGCGGCTCGCGACCCGCCCCCTCCACCATCACCGCACGTGCGGCCTCGCAAGCGCGTCCAGAGCCTTGACGCCCTGCCCGCGCTCGCGCACGAGCAGCGGATTGACGTCCAGTTCCGCCAGTTCATCCTTCAGATC
This sequence comes from Betaproteobacteria bacterium, assembly GCA_947456915.1. Lineage (GTDB taxonomy): Bacteria > Pseudomonadota > Gammaproteobacteria > Burkholderiales > CAIKXV01 > CAIKXV01. The sequence continues at coordinate 5,992 of CANGUQ010000072.1, read as the reverse complement.
GACCGCCAGCGCCGACAGCGCGAGCAGCGCATCGATGAGCGCATCGACATCCGCCTTGGGCCGGCCGCGTGCACCGTCGAGCAGCGGAAAACACCTCAGTTCGCGCACCATCGACTCGGCCGCCGAGCGCGTCAGCGGCGCCAGCCGGAACGATACATCCTTGAACACCTCGGCGTGGATGCCGCCGAGGCCGACCATCACTGCCGGACCGAACAGCGGATCGTTCTGCACACCGGCGATGAGCTCGGTGCCGCCGTGCACCATCTCCTGTACCGACACCCCGTCGATGCGCGCGCCCGGAGCGTGGGCCCGTGCGCTGGCGAGGATCGCGTCGTACGCCTGCTCGACGGCCTGCGCATCGGCGAGTCCGACGCGCACGCCGCCGGCCTCGGTCTTGTGCGCGATGTCCGCCGACTGCACCTTCAGCACGACCGGAAAGCCGATCGCCTGCGCGGCAGCCACCGCCGCGGCGCGGTCGGTCGCCAGCACCTCGCGCGTGACGGGAATGCCGTAGTGCGCGATCAGGGCCTTCGCCTCATGCTCGGCCAGATCGTCGACACGGCCAGCGAGCATCCGTTTCGCCTGCGGCCGCGACAGCGTCAGCACCGGCTCGGTACGCTCGAACGCGCGCTGGCGCTGCGCCTGTGCGAACGTGGTGAGCGCCGCCAGCGCCTTGGCGCACGCCACCGGCGTGGCGAAGCGGGGCACGCCACCTTCGCGCAGCGCGCGGTAGGCGTCGGCGGCGAACTTCTCGCGGGCACTCCACGCGGTGAGGATCGGCTTGGACGTGGTCCTGGAGAGCTCCACCAGTTCCTTCGCGCGCAACGTGGCGATCTCCCCCTGCAGCGAAGCGTTGATCACCACGATCGAATCGACCGTCGGATCGTCGACGATGATCCGCATCGCCTGCGCCAGCATCTCCGGGTTGTTGAAGATGCCGGCGGTGATGTCGATCGGGTTCTGCCACGAGCCGAAGGCGGGAATGATCGCCTTGAGCCGCTCCTCGCTCTGCGCGGTGAGCGGCCCCACCGACAGGCCGGATTCGGCGCACTGGTCGGCCATCAGGATCCCGCCGCCGCCGGAGATGGTGACGATGGCGACGCGATTGCCGGCTGGTCGCTTGCCGCTCTCGAATACCTTCGTGTAGTCGATCAGTTCGTTGGCATCGCGCACGCGGATCATCCCGCGCTGGCGAAACGCCGCCTCGTAAAGGGCGAGCGCGCCGCCGAGATTCGCGGTGTGCGAGGCAGCCGCCCGGCTGCCCACCTCGGTGTTGCCGACCTTCCAGATCAGCACCGGCTTGTCTGCGTCGAGCGCGCGATCGCCGACCTCGAGCAGCCGGTGCGCGTCCTTCACGCCTTCCATGTACGCGCCGATCACCTTCGTCTGCGGGTCCTGCGCGAACCAGTCGATGAAGTCCGTGGTGGTCAGACCCACCTCGTTGCCGGTGCTCACGACGTGGCGAAAGCCCAGACCGGACTCCTCGGCGAGGATCACCACGCCGTAGCCGAAACCGCCGGACTGGGTGGTCATCGACAGCGACCCGTGACGGAAGTTGTCGCCGGAAAATGCCGAGCCGAACCCGGCGTAGACGTTGTCGGTGACGCCGATCATGCCCTGGCAGTTCGGCCCGACCACCGCGACGCCGTACTCGCGGGCGATGGCGGCGATCTGCGCCTGCAGCGCGCGGCCTTCCTCGCCGGTCTCGGCGAAGCCCGAGCTGAAGATGATGCAGAACGGAATCCCCCTGCGGCCGACTTCGGTCAGCATCTGCGGCACGCGCGCGGCTGCGACCAGGATCAGCGCGAGATCGGGTACCTCCGGCACGTCGGCCACCGCGGGATAGCAACGATGGCCCCCGACCTCGGCGTATTTCGGATTGACCGGATAGATCGTGCCCGCGTAGCCGTGCTTCGCCAGCGCGTGCACCGGCTGGCCGCTGATTGTCTGCACGTTCCGGGATGCGCCGATGACGGCGATCGAGCGCGGATTGAACAGCCGCTCGAGATTCCTGCCTGGGCTCTTGCTCATGGCCGCTCCTTCGTTGGCCGCGATCATAGCGGATGCGCCCTGCGTGCAGCCGGGCCGGGCGGGCGGGCCGGCGTCCCGAACGCGGCGGTCCACGCACCGGAGGCTAGAATCCGGCTTCCCTGCTGCTGCCGTCGCCGCGCGCGCCGGAACCCGTGATGCGTGTACTCGGCATCGAAACCTCGTGCGACGAAACCGGCGGGGCGCTGGTGGACAGCGATCGTGGACTGCTCGCGCACGCGCTGCACTCGCAGGTCGATCTGCACGAGACCTACGGCGGCGTGGTGCCTGAACTCGCCTCGCGCGATCACATCCGCCGGCTGCTGCCGCTGACGCGCACCGTGCTGGCGCAGGCCGGCTGCCGCCTCGAGGACGTGGACGCGATCGCCTACACCGAGGGGCCGGGGCTTGCCGGCGCGCTGCTGGTGGGCGCCGGGGCCGCGCACGCGATGGCCTGGGCGCTGGGCGTGCCGGCGATCGCGATCCACCATCTGGAGGGCCACCTGCTGTCGCCGTTGATCAGCGAGCCCGATCTGGCGTTCCCGTTCGTCGCACTGCTGGTATCCGGTGGTCACAGCCAGCTGATGCGGGTCGACGGCGTGGGCCGCTACGCGTTGCTCGGCGACACGCTCGACGATGCGGCCGGCGAGGCCTTCGACAAGACAGCGAAGCTGCTCGGATTGGGGTATCCGGGCGGGCCGGCGATCGCGCGCGCCGCCCTCGACGGGAAACCGGGTCGGCACAGGCTGCCGCGACCGATGCTCGCCAGCGGCGACCTGGAGATGAGCTTCAGCGGACTGAAGACCGCGGTGATGACGCTGGTGCGCGGACAACGCATGCAGGCGGGTGGAGAGGACGCCGCGCTGCCGGCGCAGACGATCGCCGATCTGGCGGCTGAGTTTCAGGAGTCCGTGACCGACGTGCTGGCCGGCAAGGCGATCGCCGCGCTCGACCACACCGGCCTGTCCACGCTGGTGGTCGCCGGCGGTGTCGGCGCCAACCTGCGACTTCGCGAAAAGCTCGATGCAGCCGTGAAGCGGCGCGGCGCACGCGTGGTCTATCCGCCGGTGGCGCTATGCACCGACAACGGCGCGATGATCGCGTGGGCGGGCGCGCTGCGGCTGAAGGCGGGCGCGCCCGAGCCGAACGGCCCGGGGTTCAGCGTGCGGCCGCGGTGGGCGCTGGAGTCGTTGCGCTGATCAGAAACCCACTGGCCCTGATGAGCGATGCCCAAGGCTGCGTAGATCCTCGTGTGGCCGGAACGGCCCCCGCTCGGCTGAGCCACCGCGCTGGTGGGCACGACTCTACCGCGGCGTCGCCGAGTCTCCGCCCTTGTCCTTGCCGCCGAAGCCGCTCTCCGTCCCGGCGAGCAGCTTCTGGATGTTGGAGCGATGCCGCCACACCAGCAGCACGGCGATGATCGCGATCGCCACCATCTGCACTGCGGGCACGCCCAGCCACCACGCAACCGGCAGCGCCGCCGCGGTGGCCGCCAGCGCGGCGAGCGACGACAGCTTGAGACCGACGGCGAGCACCAGCCAGATCGCCAGCAGGGCGAGGCCGAGCCACAGGTTCAGCGCGAACAGGATACCGGCCGCCGTGGCGACACCCTTGCCGCCGATGAAGCGGAAGAAGACCGGATACAGGTGACCGAGAAACACCGCGAGTGCCACCAGCGCGATCACCGTGTCGGAAACGCCGTAGTGCGGGGCCAGCCAGATCGCCACCGCCACCGCGATCCAGCCCTTCAGCGCATCGCCCGCGAGCGTGAGGGTCGCTGCCGCCTTGCGGCCGGAGCGCAGCACGTTGGTCGCGCCGGGATTCTTCGAGCCGTAGGTGCGCGGATCGGGCAGCCCGAACCAGCGGCTGACGATCACCGCGAACGAGATCGAGCCGACCAGGTAGGCGACCACCACCAGCAGGATTTCGACGATCAGGGCTTCGGACAACGGCCACCTCGCGGGCATTACGACTTCGGCACGGCGAACACGGCGTCTGCAACGCGGCGTTGCCTGCGTGGCAGCACGGCTTCGGTCTCGCGATTGCAGCCTCGACCCAGGCCACCACGGCGTGCACTCGAACCAGTGTAGCGCGCTCGCCAAGACCCCGCTAACATGCGCCGCCACTGCCGGTGCGGCCGCGTATCTCGCCACCGCCCGGTTTGCCGCGAGCCCTCCGCAGCGCTGCTCCGATCTCCCGCAGGATGACGCCTGTGACCACGCCGCCCGACACGATCTTCATCCGCGAACTGCGCCACCAGACGCTGATCGGCGTCTACCCGTGGGAGCGCGAGGTGACGCAGGCGGTGGAGATCGACATCGAGTTCGATCTGCCTGGCCGCCACGCGGCCGACAGCCGCCGGCTGGAGGACACGATCGACTACAGCCAGGTGGTGGCGCGCGTGCGCGCGATCCTCGACCATCATGACGCGCAGCTGCTGGAGAGCCTGGCCGAACTGATCGCCGCCACGCTGCTGGCCGAATTCGGGATGCCGCGCCTCAAGCTCACGCTGGCCAAGCTGAACCTGATGCCGGGGGTGAAGAAGCTCGGCATCACCATCGAGCGGCGGCCGGCTCCGGCGTAGATCGGCCAGGCTCTGCCGCAACAAGCCACGGGCGCGGTATCCGCTCGGCGCGGCGCGGCACCCTGCTCCGCTCGTGTCCCCCGGCTGCTTTCTCGCGAGCGAGCAAGCAGCCTCCTCCTTTACCTTGCTGCGCAGGGTATCGCACCACGCCGAGCATGCAGCGTGCTGGGGCGATGCCGCCCTCCTAGTTCTCCACCTGCACGCCGCTCGCCTTCACCAGCCGCGCGTACTTCGCGAGTTCGCTGCGCAACAAGGCGTCGAATTCCTCGGGCGTGCCGCCGCCGATGTCGGTGCCCACGGCCATCAGCTTCTCGCGGATCGCCGTCTCCTTGAGCACACGGTTGATCTCGGCGTTGATCTGGTTGATCAGCGGGCGCGGCGTGGTGCCTGGCGCCATCACGCCATACCAGTTGGTCATCTCGAAGCCCTTGAGACCGAGTTCCTCGAGGGTCGGGACGTCGGGCAACTGCGCAGCGCGCCGCGGCGTGGTCACCGCGAGTGCGCGCAGCTTGCCGTTGCGGATGTGCTCGAGCACCGGCGGCATGGTGTCGAAGTTCATCGTCACGTGACCGCCGATCAGGTCCTGGATCGCCTGCCCGCTGCCCTTGAACGGCACATGGATCAATCTGGTGCCGGTCAGGTTCATGAACATTTCGCCGGCCAGGTGCTGGGTGCTGCCGGTGCCGGAGGACGCGAAGGTCAGCTGCGCAGGACGCGCCCGCGCGATGGCGATGAGTTCCTTCACCGACTTCGCCGGCAGCGACGGATGCAGCACCAGCACGTTGGGCACGTAGCCGACGTAGACGACCATCGACAGGTCCTTCAGCGTGTCGTACGGCATCCGGCGAAACACGTTGGGCGCGATCGCGTTCGAGTTCACGTGGCCCATCAGCAGCGTGTAGCCGTCGCCGGGCGACTTGGCGACGAAATCGGCGCCGATCGTCCCCGCCGCTCCGGCGCGATTCTCCACCAGCACCTGCTGGCCCCAGATCTCGGTGAGCCGCTGGCCGATCACCCGTGCGACGAAGTCGGTGCCTCCGCCGGGCGCGAAACCGACGATCATGCGCACCGGCTTGGATGGAAAACCCTGGGCCGAGACTGCCGGCACTGCGAGTACGCCGCACAGCGCAAGCAGCGTGCACCCCGCGCCACGGCAGTGAAACGACAGAGCACGGGTCATGCGATCTCCTCCGGGGGTCGGGCTGCGGCCGAGTCTGGCGCCGGCTTCCGGGCAGCGAGTGACGGCATTGAACCACGGTTCTGTCACATCATGCGAACGGCCTGCGCGTGCCCCGCGCGCCCGCTGCGGCCGTGGCTGAGACGGTGGCTGCGGCAGCGACTGCGGCGGCGACTGCGGCGGTGGCTGGGGCGGCGACTGCG
>CANGUQ010000071.1 GCA_947456915.1 Betaproteobacteria bacterium | reverse complement strand
CCGCCCACCTACATCACGGCGCGGCGCAGCGGCGACGGCTTCTGCGAGGCGGTAGGGGCACTGTTCGCCGTGCGGTAGATCCCGCCCGGAACGGCCGAGGCGGAAGACTCGTCGCACCCCCCGTGCGGCCGCCCGGCTGACGTGCTGCCCATCCGCGAGCCACGACTCGGCACTGATCGGGTACCTCCGGGAAGGTCAGTACTCGCTATCAGTGAACCGTAATGATCATCGGCCGCGCCTGCCGAGTTCAGCCGCGAGACTTGCGCGCTCCGGGTCGTCCCCCAGCGCGCGCAAAGCCGCCGCAGCGCAACCCGGACTCCCGCATCGATCCGCCCGCGCGCGCGGCTTGCGGGCCGTGCCGCGGGTGGGTTCAGGGTGAACGCGAAGTCGATCTCGACCCGACAGCCGGGCGCGGCGCTTTGTCCCGCGCGTTCAATCCGCCTTGACGCCCGCCAGCCTGACGATCTTCGCGTACTTCTCGAGTTCACGACGCACGAACGCCGAGAACTCGCTGCCTGCGAGCCACACCGCTTCCGCGCCGTCGCGTTCGATCGCCTGCCGCGTCGCCGGCTGCGCCTGTGCCTTGCGCAATTCGGCGATCAGCCGCTCCTGGATCGGTGCCGGCACCCCGGCGGGCACGAACATGCCGTACCAGATGTCGATCTCGTAGCCGGGAAAGGTCGCGGCGATCGGCGGGGCATCGGGCAGTGCGCTCGCCGCCTTGGGTGTGGTCACCGCGAGCACGCGCAGCCGTCCGGCCCGCACGTGCGGCATCGCGCTGATCAGTGTGGTGAAGGCCATGTCGAGTTCGCCGCCGAGGAGCGCGGCGATGACCGGTGCGGCGCCCTTGTACGGGATATGGGTCAGCTCGGTTGCCGCCGACAGGCGCAGCAGTTCGCCCGCCAGATGACTGCTGGTCCCGTTGCCGTTGGAGCCGAAGTTCAGGCCGCCCTTGCGTTTCTTCGCCGCCTGCATCATCTCGCGCACCGACCTGATCGGGAGCGCCGGGTGCACGGCCATCACCAGTGGCGAACTGGCGAGCAGAGCGACCGGCGCCAGATCGGTTGCGACGCTGTAATTGAGCTTCTGGCCCAGCGCCGAATTGATCACCATCGAGTTCGAGGTGAACAGCAGCGTGTAGCCGTCTGCCGGCGCCTTGGCCGCGATTTCGGCGCCCACATTGCCGCCCGCGCCAGCGCGGTTGTCGATCGCGACAGGATGCCCCAGCGCGTCGGCCAGCTGGCCGCCGAACTGGCGCGCGAGCACGTCGGTACCGCCGCCAGGCGGGAACGGCACGACCAGACGCAGCGACCTGGCGGGCCACGACTGAGCCTGCAGCGGCGCCGTCGAGCCGACACCGATCAGCGCCATGGCGCAGACGAGGGCGAACGCTCCGGCGCGACAAGGCACCGGCGGGACGAGACAAGTCGGGACTGACGGCATCGGGAATACCTCCGGGGGCGCTGGCGGCAGATTCGTTCCGGGCCGGACGATACGACATTGCGCGATCGTCCACCGGGAGAATCGGTGCGTCGCCACAGAAGACCCATTCCGGATTGCCGGTGCAGGACGCGCCGGTTAAACTAACCGGCTCGACGGGCCGTCGACGCTGGTCGCCGGCACCCGCCGTTGGTAGTGTCAGGGATATGGTCCGGTAACCGGGGCAGCGGGGGCGACCGATGTTGCTGGCGTTGCGGTTGCAGCGGACGGGGTTCGTCGCGCACGTGGCAGAACAGGCCGCTGGCGCTGCGTGATCGGCTGATCGCGCAGCGCTCTGCCTGCCGCGTGTCGGAGTACCTGGGGTGTGTTCGCCCGCCCTGCCGTATTGCGGGCGCGAGGTATCCGGTCGTACCCGAATCCTGTTTCCAGAAAGCCGCGCTCGACGCGGCTTTCGTCGCCTTGAGCCGGTCGTATGCGCGCTGCACGCGGGTGCCGCGGGTGCCGGTGCTCCAGCTTCCCTGCTCCCTTGCATCCTTCCGCTTCGAGGTCGGTCATGACGGAATCCTCCCGGCTCCCCCTGCTTCAACCCGATGCGCAGGGTCTGTACGACCCGGCCAACGAACACGACGCCTGCGGCGTGGGCTTCGTCGCGCACATCAAGGGCGCGAAGAGCCACGCGATCGTCGAGCAGGGTCTGCTGATCCTGAAGAACCTCACGCATCGCGGCGCGGTCGGGGCTGACCCGAAGGCGAGCGACGGTGCCGGGGTCCTGATCCAGATTCCCGATGCGTTCTTCCGCGAGGAACTCGCGCGCGAGGGCATCGAACTGCCCGAGCCGGGCGAGTACGGCGTAGGCATGGTGTTCCTGCCGCGCGAGCCGGCGAGCCGCTACGCGTGCGAGCGCGAGATCGAGCGCGCGATCCGGGCCGAAGGGCAGGTCCTGCTCGGCTGGCGCGACGTGCCGGTCGACAGTTCCGTGCTCGGCGAGAGCGTGAAGCCGATCGAGCCGGTGATCCGTCAGGTGTTCATCGGTCGCGGCGCCGGCGTCACCGTCACCGATGCACTCGAGCGCAAGCTCTACATCATCCGCAAGGCCTCGGGACACAAGATCCAGGCACTCAGGCTCGCCCACGGCAAGGCGTTCTACGTCCCCTCGATGTCAGCGCGCACGCTGGTCTACAAGGGAATGCTGCTTGCCGAGAGCCTTGCCGACTACTTCCTCGACCTGAAGGACCCGCGCGTGACCTCCGCGCTCGCGCTCGCGCACCAGCGCTTCTCCACCAACACGTTCCCGACCTGGGATCTCGCGCATCCGTTCCGCATGATCGCGCACAACGGCGAGATCAACACGCTGCGCGGCAACGTGAACTGGATTCGCGCGCGCCAGGCGGCGATCTCCTCGCCGGTGCTGGGCGAGGATCTGGCCAAGATCTGGCCGCTGATCTACGACGGACAGTCCGACTCTGCGTCGTTCGACAACGCGCTCGAACTGCTGGTGATGGGCGGCTACTCGCTCGCGCACGCGATGATGCTGCTGATCCCCGAGGCGTGGGAAGGACACACGCTGATGGATGCCGGGCGGCGGGCGTTCTACGAGTATCACGCCGCCATGATGGAGCCGTGGGACGGCCCGGCCGCGGTCGCCTTCACCGACGGACGCCAGATCGGCGCGACGCTCGACCGCAACGGGCTGCGCCCGGCGCGCTATCTGGTCACCAGCGACGATCTGGTGGTGATGGCCTCGGAGACCGGCGTGCTGCCGATCCCTGAAGAGAAGATCGTCAAGAAGTGGCGCCTTCAGCCGGGCAAGATGTTCCTGATCGACACCGAAGCCGGGCGCATCATCGACGATGCCGAACTGAAGTACACGCTGTCCTCGGCCAAACCGTATCGGGAATGGATCGACCGCATCCGCATCAAGCTCGATGACCTCGAGTGCACCAGTGTGCGGCGCGAAGAGCCGCGCGAGACGCTGCTCGACCGCCAGCAGGCGTTCGGCTACACGCAGGAGGACGTCAAGTTCCTGATGCAGCCGATGGCGGTGGTCGGCGAAGAGGCGGTGGGCTCGATGGGCAACGACTCGCCGCTGTCGGTGCTGTCGAATCGGCCCAAGCCGCTCTACCACTACTTCAAGCAGCTGTTTGCGCAGGTCACCAACCCGCCGATCGATCCGATCCGCGAGCAGCTGGTGATGAGCCTCGTGTCGTTCATCGGCCCCAAGCCCAATCTGCTGGGCATCGACGAGAACAACCCGCCGATCCGCCTCGAAGTGAGCCAGCCCGTGCTCGACTTCGACGAGATGGCGCTGATCCGCAACATCGCGCAGGCCACCGGGAACAAGTTCAGATCCTGCGAGCTCGACATCTGCTACCCGGTCGCCTGGGGCAAGGAGGCGATCGAAGCGCGTCTCGCCTCGCTCGCTGCCGAGGCCGAGGATGCCGTGGTGTCAGGCTACAACATCCTGATCGTGTCCGATCGCAAGGTCGACCGCGATCACGTGGCGATCCCGGCGCTGCTCGCCACCTCGGCCATCCACCAGCATCTGGTGGGCAAGGGCCTGCGCACCAGCGCCGGGCTGGTCGTCGAGACCGGCTCTGCACGCGAAGTGCATCACTTCGCGCTGCTCGCAGGCTACGGCGCGGAAGCCGTGCATCCCTACCTCGCGCTCGAGAGCGTGGCGGCGATGGCCGGTTCACTGCCCGAGGGCGTGGCCGCGGACAAGGCGATCAAGAACTACGTGAAGGCGATCGGCAAGGGGCTGATGAAGGTGATGTCCAAGATGGGCATCTCTACCTACATGTCCTATACCGGCGCGCAGATCTTCGAGGCGGTGGGCCTCGCGCGACCGCTGGTCGACAAGTACTTCCGCGGTACCACCAGCAATGTCTCCGGCATCGGCCTGTTCGAGGTTGCCGAAGAGGCGATCCGCATGCACCGCGCGGCCTTCGGCAACGATCCGGTGCTCGCCAACGCGCTCGATGCAGGCGGCGAGTACGCGTTTCGCGTGCGCGGCGAAGAACACATGTGGACGCCCGATGCGATCGCCAAGCTGCAGCACGCGGCGCGTGCTGCGAGCTACTCCACGTTCAAGGAATACGCGCAGATCATCAACGACCAGAGCAAGCGCCTGATGACGCTGCGCGGCCTGTTCGAGTTCCGTTTCGACCGCCGGCAGCCGGTACCGCTGGAAGAGGTCGAGCCGGCGAAGGAGATCGTCAAGCGCTTCTCCACCGGCGCGATGTCGCTCGGGTCGATCTCGACCGAGGCGCACACCACGCTCGCGATCGCGATGAACCGCATCGGTGGCAAGTCCAACACCGGCGAAGGCGGTGAGGACCGCCGGCGCTACGCCAAGGTGAGCGCCGGCGACACGCTGGCGAGCCGGCTGGGCGAGGATCGCGTGGCGATCGACCTGCCGCTCGCCGAGGGCGACTCGCTGCGCTCGAAGATCAAGCAGGTGGCCTCGGGGCGCTTCGGCGTCACCGCCGAATACCTCGCCTCGGCCGACCAGATCCAGATCAAGATGGCCCAGGGTGCCAAGCCCGGCGAAGGCGGCCAGCTGCCCGGGCACAAGGTGTCCGAGTACATCGCCGAGCTGCGCTACTCGGTCCCGGGTGTGGGGCTGATCTCGCCGCCGCCGCACCACGACATCTACTCGATCGAGGATCTGGCCCAGCTGATCCACGATCTGAAGAACGCCAATCCGCGTGCCTCGATCAGCGTCAAGCTCGTGTCCGAGCTGGGCGTGGGCACGGTCGCTGCAGGGGTTGCCAAGGCCAAGGCCGATCACGTGACCATCGCCGGTCACGACGGCGGCACCGGAGCGAGCCCGTGGTCGTCGATCAAGCACGCCGGCACGCCATGGGAACTGGGGCTGGCCGAGACCCAGCAGACGCTGGTGCTCAACGATCTGCGCGGGCGCATCGCGGTCCAGGTCGACGGTCAGATGAAGACCGGGCGCGACGTGGTGATCGGCGCGATGCTGGGCGCCGACGAGTTCGGCTTCGCCACTGCCCCGCTGGTGGCCGAGGGCTGCATCATGATGCGCAAGTGCCACCTGAACACCTGCCCGGTCGGTGTCGCAACGCAGGATCCGGAGCTGCGCCGGAAGTTCCAGGGCAAGCCCGAGCACGTGATCAACTTCTTCTTCTACATCGCCGAGGAGATCCGCGAGCTGATGGCGAAGCTGGGCGTGCGCCGGTTCAGCGAACTGATCGGTCGCGCCGACCTGCTCGACATGAAGGCGGGCATCGAGCACTGGAAGGCGAAAGGGCTCGACTTCTCGCGCATCTTCCATCAGCCGGCGGTATCGCCGCAGATCGCGCGTCATCAGCGTGAATCGCAGGATCACGGGCTCGACGGCGCTCTCGACCACCGGCTGATCGAGCTCGCGCAACCCGCTCTGGAGCGGCGCGAGAAGGTGACGATCGAGATGCCGATCAGGAACGGCAACCGCACCGTGGGCACGATGCTCTCGGGCGAGGTGGCGCGCCGCTACGGGCACGAAGGGCTCGCCGACGACACGATCGGCATCCGGTTCGCCGGGTCCGCCGGGCAGAGCCTTGGTGCATTCCTCGCGCGCGGCATCACCATCGACCTGATCGGCGAGGCCAACGACTACGTCGGCAAGGGCCTGTCGGGCGGACGCATCGTCGTGCAACCCTCGCCCAAGTTCCACGGCGAGGCGCAGCAGAACATCATCGTCGGCAACACGGTCCTGTACGGGGCGATCAGCGGCCAGGCGTTCTTCCGCGGCGTGGGCGGGGAGCGGTTCGCGGTGCGCAACTCCGGCGCCGACGCGGTGGTCGAGGGCGTCGGCGATCACGGGTGCGAGTACATGACCGGCGGTACCGTGCTCGTGCTGGGCGCGACCGGGCGCAACTTCGGCGCGGGCATGAGCGGCGGCATCGCCTACGTGTTCGACGAGGACGCGCAGTTCGCGCAGCGCTGCAACATGGCGATGGTGGCGATCGAACCGCTGCTCTCCGAGAGCGAGCAGGAAGGCCGGCTCGCGCGCGAACTGTGGCACCGTGGCGAGTCCGACGAGGCGATCGTGCGGCGCATGCTCGAGCGGCACGCGAAGTACACCGGCAGCGTGCGGGCGAAGACCATGCTCGCCGAGTGGGCCGAGTACCGGGGTCGCTTCTTGAAGGTGTTTCCCACCGAGTACCGGCGCGCGCTCGGCGAACTCGCCGCCAGGGGCCGCAAGCTCGCGGCCTGACCGATCGAACCGGGCAGTGGTCATCCGCTCCCCGGTCGCACTCTCCGCAACATCCGGACTGCAGCACGGAGGCAAGCGCAGCAATGGGCAAGATCACCGGCTTCATGGAGTTCCAGCGCGTCGACGAGGCTTACGAGCCAGCGGCCTCGCGCGTCAAGCACTACCGCGAATTCGTCCTGCGGCTGGACGACGCGGCGGCGAAGACCCAGGGCGCGCGCTGCATGGACTGCGGCACGCCGTTCTGCATGAATGGCTGCCCGGTCAACAACATCATTCCGGACTGGAACGATCTCGTGTTCCGGCAGAACTGGAAGGAAGCGCTCGACACGCTGCACTCGACGAACAACTTCCCCGAGTTCACCGGCCGCATCTGCCCGGCGCCGTGCGAGGCCGCCTGCACGCTGAACATCAACAACGATCCGGTGGGCATCAAGTCGATCGAGCACGCGATCATCGACAAGGGCTGGGAGATGGGCTGGGTGCTGCCGCAGCCTCCTGCCCGCAAGACCGGCAAGCGGGTGGCGATCGTCGGCTCCGGCCCCGCCGGACTGGCCTGCGCGCAGCAGCTCGCGCGCGCCGGACACGACGTGACCGTGCTGGAGAAGAGCGACCGCATCGGCGGCCTGCTGCGCTACGGCATCCCCGACTTCAAGATGGAGAAGTCGCACATCGACCGCCGCATTGCACAGATGCAGGCCGAAGGTGTCACCTTCCGCCCCGGCGTGCTGGTGGGCAAGGTCGAGGCACCGGGCGTGCGCGCGGACGACGCGCGCGAGACGATCAGCCCGGAGCAGCTGATGCGCGAGTACGACGCCGTGGTGCTCGCCGGCGGCGCGGAGACACCGCGCGATCTGCCGGTGCCCGGGCGCACGCTGCGCGGCATCCACTACGCGATGGAGTTCCTGCCGTTGCAGAACAAGGTGGTCGCCGGAGATCCGGTGTCCGGCCAGATCATGGCCACCGGCAAGCGGGTGGTGGTGATCGGCGGTGGGGACACCGGCTCGGACTGCGTGGGCACCTCCAACCGTCACGGCGCGCTGTCGGTCACCCAGTTCGAGCTGCTGCCGCAGCCGCCGGAGGAAGAGAACAAGCCGCTGGTCTGGCCGTACTGGCCGATTCGCCTGCGCACCTCTTCCTCGCACGAAGAGGGCTGTGAACGCGACTGGGCGGTGACTACCAAGGCGTTCAAGGACGACGGGCATGGCAATGTCGCGGCGCTGATCGGTGCACGCGTGCAGTGGGAGCAGGATCCGGCGACCGGTCAGATGCGCATGCGCGAGGTTCCCGGCTCCGAGTTCGAGATTCCGGCCGACCTCGTCCTGTTCGCGATGGGCTTCACCGGCCCGGTGAGCAGCGTGATCGACGCGTTCGGCGTGGCGAAGGACGGGCGAGGCAATGCGCGCGCCAGTACCGAGGGCGCCGGCTGCTACGCGACGAACGCGCAGAAGGTGTTCACTGCCGGGGACATGCGTCGGGGTCAGTCGCTCGTGGTGTGGGCGATCCGCGAGGGGCGGCAGTGCGCGCGCGCCGTCGATGAATTCCTGATGGGGCAATCCGACCTCCCGCGGTAAAGTCGGGGGTGCGCCGGTTGGCGGCGCGCAATTGACGAGCGCGCAGCCCGCGGCGCGCGCGTCGACATCCCGTGCCGCGGCACGGCGCAGTCGACGCGACGCGCGGGGCGGCAGCCCGTCGCAACGTGAACCATGGACGCGGCGCACAGCGACGCGCGGGAGGATTTGCCGATGTCGCCATTGAGCAACGACCGGTTGCTGCGTGCGCTGCTGCGCCAGCCGGTCGACCGGACGCCGGTGTGGGTGATGCGCCAGGCCGGGCGCTACCTGCCGGAATACAACGCCACGCGCGCGCGCGCGGGCAGCTTCGTCAAGCTGATGAAGTCGCCGACGCTCGCGGCCGAGGTCACGCTGCAGCCGATCGAGCGCTTCGATCTCGATGCAGCGATCGTGTTCTCCGACATCCTGACGGTGCCCGACGCAATGGGCCTGGGGCTGTACTTCGCCGAGGGCGAGGGGCCGCGCTTCGAGCGTCCGCTGCGTGATGCGCAGGCGATCGATGCGCTGCGCCTGCCTGACCCGGACACCGATCTTCGCTACGTGATGGATGCGGTGCGGGAGTGCCGGCGCGGCCTCGCCGGCAAGGTTCCGCTGATCGGCTTCTCCGGCAGTCCGTTCACCCTTGCCTGCTACATGATCGAGGGCGGAGGCAGCGAGGATTTCGCGCGCGTCAAGCAGCTGATGTACGGCGATCCGGCAACCCTGCACAAGCTGCTCGATCTGAACGCGCGCGCGATCGTGCGCTACCTCGACGCGCAGATCGAAGCCGGTGCCCAGGCGGTCATGCTGTTCGACACCTGGGGTGGCATGCTCGCCGCCGAGCGGTACAAGGCGTTCTCGCTCGCCTACCTGCAGCAGATCGTGCAGTCCGTCCGCCGCGAAGCCGACGGCCGCCGGGTGCCGGTGATCGTGTTCACCAAGGGTGGTGCAGTCTGGCTGGAATCGATCGCCGGCATCGGTGCCGACGCCGTCGGCGTCGACTGGACGATCGACATCGGCGAAGCGCGTCGGCGCGTCGGCGATCGGGTCGCGCTGCAGGGCAATCTGGATCCGATGGTGATGCTGACGACACCGGCTGCGATCGAGGCCGAGGTCCGGTCGATTCTCGACAGCTTCGGCTCGGGCAGCGGTCACGTGTTCAATCTCGGGCACGGCATCACGCGGTTCACTCCGCCCGAGCACGTCGCCGTGCTGGTGGACGCCGTGCACCGCTGGAGCGAGCCCTACCACCGCTGAGTCGTCGTCCGCCCGCACCGCGCCGGGACCCGCCACTCGCACCAGCCGCCAGCACGGGCGCTGGTGCTCGCTTATGCACAGGCGACGCATTCGGCGAGTTACCGGCGAGAGTTCCGCCTCCACCTGCGAAGACGTACGCAAGCATTTGTTTTGACGAGGATTATGTCCTGAAAGTGAGCCCGGTGGAGATGACGATACGTCACGAACGTTTCGCTGGACAGTCCACCGGAAAACTATCGACAAAGTTATCCACAGCCGTCGGATGATCACTCCGGATTCCGGCCCGGAAAGCGCGCGTCGTCCAGGCGACGAGCAGGGAGCGATCGTGCGCGTGGCGCTCGATCTCCCGCTCGATACGCTGTTCGACTATCTGAATCGCGGTGCGACAACGAACGACATCGGCCGCCGCGTCGAGGTGCCGTTCGGCCGTGCCGGCGCCCTCGCCACCGGGATCATCGTCGGTGTAGGCGGCGCGTCCGACCTCGATCCCGCCCAGCTCAAGCCGATCGGCGCGATCGACCGATCGGTCGATCCGATTCCCGCTGACGTGCGGGCGATGCTCGAATTTGCTGCGGGCTACTACCAGTACCCGTACGGCGCGGCGCTGTTTGCTGCGCTCCCGCCGGCTGGCCGTGCGGACACTGGGCGACCCGCGCCGGCGCAAGCCTGGCGACTGACTGCCGCCGGCCGACAACGGCAGACAGCGGGCAGCGCGCGGCGCAGTGCGGCGCAACAATGGCTCCTCGACTGCCTGGCGCAAGCGCCGGTCGAGTCGCCGGCAATGAGCTGGGACGCATTGGTTGCAGCACGGCGCGCGCTGGCTGGAGCCGAGAGCGTCGGTCTCGACCCGGGGCGCGGGCTGCGTGCATTGCTGCGGCGGCTGGTGCAGCAGGGATGGATCGAGACGACGCAGCATGCTGCGCAGCATTTCCGGGGTCCGGCACGCCCGGACGCGGGTTCGGATCTGCCGCTCACCGCCGGCCAGCAGCTCGCGCTGACTGCCCTGTGCGCCGGGCTCGGGCGCTTCGACGTGCACCTGCTGTTCGGCGTCACCGGCAGCGGCAAGACGACGGTGTATGCGCGCCTGATGCGCGAGGTGGTGGCGGGTCGGGGACAGGTGCTGCTGCTGGTACCGGAGATCAACCTGACGCCTCAGCTCGATGCCGTGCTGCGCCGCGAACTCGGTGCGGCGGAACTGGTGGTGCTGCACAGCGGACTGCCGGCAGCCGAGCGACGCCGTCGCTGGCAGGCAGCAGCCAGCGGTGCCGCCGACGTCGTGGTCGGCACCCGGCTCGCCGCGTTCGCGCCCCTGCCGCGGCTCGGGCTGATCGTCGTCGACGAAGAGCACGACGGCTCGTTCAAGCAGGAAGAAGGGCTGCGCTATCACGCACGCGACGTGTCGATCTGGCGTGCCCGCGCCCGCGGCGTGCCGATCGTGCTGGGCAGCGCGACGCCGATGCTCGAGAGTCTGCACAATGCACGCACCGGTCGTTACCGGCTGCACGAACTGCCGGACCGTCCGAGCGGCCCGATGCCGGCGATCGAGCTGATCGACCTGCGCAGTCTGCCGAAGATTGCTGCACATGATCCCCAGCCCTCCGCTGCACTGATCGACGCGCTGTCCGGGCAGATCGCACGCGGCGAACAGAGTCTGGTGCTGATCAACCGTCGTGGCTATGCGCCGGTTCTTCGCTGCAACAGCTGCGGCTGGGTCGCGGGCTGTGCACGCTGTTCAGCGCGTCTCGTGCTGCACCAGCGCAGCCGCTTGCTGCGGTGTCATCACTGCGGGCTGGCGGAGCGGCCGCCGCAGCATTGCCCTTGCTGCGGCAATTCCGATCTGACCTCCCTCGGCGCCGGTACGCAGCGGGTCGAGGAGGTCCTCGCCCGCCTGTTGCCCGGCGCGCGGCTGCTGCGTGTGGACCGCGACACGGTGCGCAGCAGCGACGCCTGGGTACGTGCGCGCGAGCAGATCCAGCGTGGCGAGGTCGACCTGCTGGTCGGTACCCAGATGCTGGCCAAGGGGCACGATTTTCCGCGCCTGACGCTGGTCGGCGTACTCGATGCCGACCAGGCGCTCTACAGCAGCGACTTTCGCGCGCCCGAACGGCTGTTCGCGCTGCTGACGCAGGTCGCCGGGCGGGCCGGGCGGGCCGAGCTGCGGGGCCGGGTGCTGATCGAGACGGCAGTGCCACATCACCCGCTGTTCGCAGCGCTGACGCGACACGATTACGGAGCGTTCGCCAGCCAGCTGCTGACCGAGCGTGAGCAGCTCGGACTGCCCCCATTCGCCGCGCAGGCGATCCTGCGGGCAGATGCAGCGGCGCTTGCCGATGCGCTGGAGTTTCTCGCCGACGCAGCACGCGTGGCGCGCACGATCGATGCCGGCATTACGCTGTACGATCCCGTCCCGGCGCTGCTGATGCGGCGCGCCGGGCGCGAGCGCGCGCAGTTGCTCGTCCAGTCGGCCAGCCGCGGCCGGCTGCAGAAATTCCTCGCCGCCTGGCGCGGCAGCCTCGCCGCGCGGCGGGTCGGGCGCGTG
>CANGUQ010000070.1 GCA_947456915.1 Betaproteobacteria bacterium | reverse complement strand
GGCTCGCCGACGCACCCGCGCGCGCCGCGATCGCGCTGCCGGCGCTGCCCACTCTCGATCGGCTGCAGGGCGCCGGCCGTGCGCTCAGCACGCTGGAGGGCGCGGCGCTGCTCGCCGAGGCGGGCATCGCCTGCGCGCCGGTGCGTCTTGCCACGAGCGCGGACGAAGCGGTCGCCTGCGCGCGCGAACTGGGCTTTCCCGTGGCGCTCAAGATCGAGTCGGCCGATATCCTGCACAAGACCGAGGTGCGCGGAATCAAGCTCGGTCTGGCCGACGAGGCGGCGGTGCGCGAGGCCTGGACGGTGATTCAGGCCAATGTGCGCCGCCACCAGCCCGAGGCGCGCGTGGCGGGCATGATCGTGCAGAAGATGATCGACGGCGACGCGGAGTTCGTGCTCGGCGTGAGCCAGGATCCGGTGTTCGGTCCGGTGGTGATGGCGGGGATCGGCGGCGTACTGGTCGAGGTGGTGAAGGACGTCACCTTCCGGCGGGCGCCGATCACGCCCGATCAGGCCGCCGGCATGCTCGACGACCTGCGCGGTCGCGCGATCCTCGACGGCGTGCGCGGCAAGCCGCCGGTGGCGCGTGATCGGCTGATCGAGGTGATGTGCGCGCTGTCGCGGCTCGCTGTCGCGGCCGGGCCGCGGCTGGCCGAGGTCGATCTGAATCCGATCGTGCTCTCGGCCGAGCACGCGATCGCCGTCGACTGGCTGATCGTCGCGCGCTGAGCGCCTGTACACGCGCACGCTCGGCGCGCGCGGATCATGCGACGACGGCGCAGTGTCGTCGTCGCGGTGCGAAGGTCGCGGCGAACGCTCAGGGCGTGAGCACGATGCCGAACGCCTTGCCGATGCGCTCGTAGGTCTCCACCTGCTCGCGCACGAAGTTCGCGGTATCCGCCGGCGACAGGATGCGCGGCACCGAGCCGATCTTCTCGGTGGCGCGCACCCACTCGGGGTCCTTCGCCACCTGCGCCAGCACGTTGCCCCAGAACGCGATCTGCTCCTTGCTCATGCCCGGCGGTCCGAACAGGGCGCTCCAGCCGACGATGCGCTCCATCGCCTGCGCGCCGATCTCGCGCGCGGTCGGCACCTCGGGAATGTCCTTGTAGCGCTCGGGCAGCGTCACCATCAGCGCGCGCAGCTTGCCCGCCTGGATCTGCGGATTGGCGGGGCCGAGATTGCCGCAGCCGAAGTCGACCTGTCCGGAGAGGATCGCGATCGCCGCATCGCCGCCGCCCTTGAACGGCACCTGCACCGCGGCGTCCTTGCCCAGCTTGTACAGGTCGAACATCATCTGCGGCCCCATCTCGTGCACGGTGCCGAAGCCAGCCGTGCTGTAGCTGAGCTTGTTGGGGTTCTTGCGGATCGTCGCCACCAGATCGGCGAAGGTCCTGATCGGCGAGTCCGCGCGCACCATGCACACGTAGGGATTGAGTTCGAGCAGCCCGAGGAAGGTGAAGTCGTTCCACTTGTAGCCGAGCTTGTTCGCCATCGCCGGCAGCACCGCCTGCGAGCCCACCCGCGCGAGCAGCAGCGTGTAGCCGTCGGGCGTGGCTCGGGCCACGGCCTCGGAGCCGATCGCGCCGCTCGCGCCGGTGCGGTTGACCACGATCGCCGACTGCCCGTTGAGATAGCGCGGCAGTACGCTGGCGAGCGCGCGCGCCGCCAGATCGGCGTCGCCGCCTGCGGTGAACGGCGCGACGATCTGCACCGGCCTGGTCGGGAATGCCTGCGCGCAGACCGTGGTGGCGGCGACGGTTGCGCCGAGCGCGGCGAGGGCGAGAACGGCAGCGCCGCGCGCGACGGCGCGGCGTGCGGACTGCATGCACTGGGCCATGAACTCCTCCGAAGTGGATTTCGCGGCCCGGCCGGGCCGGTCCCGCGCGGTACGGTGCGCGCTCTGCGGCGCGTCACGACTGCGAGGAAGGCTAGCCAATTTTCCGGGTCGGGGCAAATCTGCTATGTTCAGCGCCCGGTTTTCGACACCGGCTCCCCATTTTCTGACGGAAGGGTCGCGATGAACGACGCGCTGCCGGCACTGCAGGACATCACCGAGCGGATGATCGTGCGCAGGGAAGGCCCGCTGGGCTGGGTGGTGTTCAACCAGCCCGCGCGCCACAACGCGATGTCGGTGGACATGTGGGAGGCGCTGCCCAGGATACTCGACGCGCTGGAGGCCGATCCGCAGATCCGCGTGATCATCATCACCGGCGCCGGCGAAAAGGCGTTCGTGTCCGGCGCCGACATCTCGCAGTTCGGCGAGCGCCGCGGCACGATGGAGGCGGTGAAGGAGTACAACGCGATCGCCGATCACGCGAACGACCGCCTGCAGGCCTGCAGCAAGCCGGTGATCGCGATGATCCGCGGCTTCTGCATTGGCGGCGGCCTCGGTCTGGCGCTCGGTGCCGACCTGCGCATCGCGTCCGAGGATTCGCAGTTCTCGGTGCCTGCGGCCAAGCTCGGGCTGGGTTACCGCTTCAGCGGCATCAAGCGGCTGTCGGACATCGTCGGGCCGTCGTTCGCCGCGGAGATCTTCTACACCGCGCGCCGCTTCAGCGCGAAGGAGGCGGAGACGATGGGCCTGATCAACCGGCTGGTGCCGGCGGACAGGCTCGAGCAGTACACGCGCGACTACGCGACGGTGATCGCGGAGAACGCGCCGATGACCGTGCAGTCGGTGAAGCTGATCGTGAAGAACATCCACGCCGATCCGGCCGAGCGCGATCTGGCCGCCTGCGCGCAGTCGGTGGAGAACTGCTTCGCCAGCGAGGACTACAAGGAGGGCCGCACCGCGTTCATGGAGAAACGCAAGCCGCAGTTCAAGGGACGCTGACCCGCGCGGCCGGCGGGCGGCGCGATCGATCGGTGGGCTTGCGCCGTCGCGCAGCAGGTCTATTCGCCCGGACAGACCGCAACCGGCGACCCGCGTGCGAATGCGCGGGCGCCACACCGAGTGAGAAGACGATGGACAGACGCACTGCACTGGGCGCGCTTGGCGCCGTCACCACCGCTGCTGCCACCGTGGCCGGCGGCGCGCCGGCGTTCGCACAGACCCCGGTGACCGAGGCTCCCGCCGGGCGCTACTCGCTCGACATCACGCACGCGAGCCTGCTGTGGCGGATTTCGCACTTCGGTCTGTCGAACTACACCGCGCGCTTCACCCGCTTCGACGCGACGCTGGACTTCGATCCGGTCGATCTGTCGCGCTGCGCCTGCACCGCGACGATCGACGTCGGATCGGTGGAGACCGACTACCCGGCCGGCCTCAACAAGCGCGACTGGAACGCCGACCTGCGCGGGGAGAAATTCTTCAATGTCGCGAAGTTCGCCAGTGCGACCTGGCGCTCGCGCTCGGTGAAGCCGCTCGACGCGAAGCGCATGTCGATCGCCGGCGAACTGAGCCTGCTCGGGGTCAGCGCGCCCGTCACGCTGGAGGCGACGCTCAACGGCGGCTTCAGGTCGCGGCCGGTGACCCGGCTGCCGACGGTGGGCTTTTCCGCCCGCGGCAGCTTCGACCGCCGGCCGTTCGGACTGGTCACGCCCTCGCCCGAAGAGGGTGTGGGCGCGAGCGTCGAGATCATCATCGAGGCGGAGTTCATCCTGCGCGCGTGACGGCGCGGGACCGGGGCCGGACCCGGGTCGCACCCGCGCAGCGGGGCAGAGCGATCGGCGGCGCGCACGCCGGCGTTCGCCGCTGGTGCGCGGCGGTGCTGCAGTGCGCATGCCGCGGCGGAGCGAGTTCGCGCGGCGAGCGCTCCATGGCGTTGCGCCATGCGCGGCGCGGTTCGCGCAGCGCGCGCCGTGATGCCGGGTGCGATACGGCGCGCATGACGCGTGCCGTGCGGCGCTGTGCCTGGCGTGACACGGTCTGCGCGGCGTGCGCTGCGGAGTGTGCGGTGGGGGTGTTCCCGCCGCGTCCTCTATACTTCGGGGCCGCGCGCAGTGCGCGCTGCAGTGTCGACCGGGCTGCAGCCGCAGTCGCGCTCGACGGTCCCGACAACAACGCGCGGCGCGGTGTTCGCCGCGCACCGCGTGAGGAATGGCATCGATGGCTCTGGATGCGAATCGCCCTGATCTGACCGTTGGCGTGCTCGGCGCCGGAGCGATGGGCCGCGGCATCGCGCAGGTGGCTGCCGCCGGCGGCATGCGCGTGCTGCTGATGGACGCGAAGCCCGGCATGGCTGCCGAGGCGAAGGGCTTCATCGGCAAGATGTTCGACCGTGCCGCCGAGAAGGGGCAGCTGAGCGCGGCCGATGCCGCGGCTGCCGCGGGCCGGGTGGAGGTGGTCGAGTCGATGGCGGCGTTCGCGGCCTGTCACGTGGTGGTCGAGGCGATCGTCGAGAACCTCGCGATCAAGCAGCAGACCTTCGCCGAACTCGAGCAGGTGGTGAGTCCGGAGTGCATCCTCGCCACCAACACCTCGTCGCTGTCGGTGACCACGATCTCGGCGAAGCTGAAGACCGCGCACCGTTTCGCCGGCTTCCACTTCTTCAACCCGGTGCCGCTGATGAAGCTGGTCGAGGTGATCGACGGCGTGCAGAGCGAACCGTGGGTCGGCGACGCGCTGATGGTGATCGGCAGGCGGATGACGCGCGAGCCGGTGCGCTGCGTGGACGTGCCGGGCTTCATCGTCAACCAGGTCGGTCGCGGCTTCACCATCGAGGCTGCGCACATGCTGCAGGAGAGCCTCGCCGGCATCCTCGACATCGACCGCGTGATGCGCGATGTCGGCGGCTTTCGCATGGGGCCGTTCGAGCTGATGGAGCTGACCGGGCTCGACGTGACGCACCCCGCATCGGAAGCGATCTACCAGCAGTTCTACGACGAGCCGCGCTACCGGCCGGTGATGCTGATGCGCGCGCGCACCGAGGCCGGCATCCTCGGCCGGAAGACGAAGCGCGGCTGGTACGACTACGACCCCGAGATGAAGCCGATCGTCGCGCCCGAGGCCCCGGCGCCCGCGGCGCGTCCGGCGAGCGTCTGGGTGAGCCCGGTCGAGCCGCACGGGCACGCGGCGCTGGTCGCGCTGCTGGAGAAGCTCGGCGCGGCTCCCGAACGCGGCGCCGAGCCGAGCGCGCAGGCGCTGATCCTCGTCACGCCCTACGGCACGGATGCCACGCACTGCGCGGTCGAGCAGGGCCTTGATCCGAAGCGCACGGTCGCCGTGGACACGCTGTTTCCGCTGGTCAAGCGGCGCACGATCATGGGCACGCCGGTCACCGATCCGGCGCTGCTCGCCGCTGCGCACGGGCTGCTCGCCGCCGACGGCACGGCGGTCACCGTGCTGCGCGATTCGCCCGGGTTCATCGCGCAGCGCATCGTGGCGATGATCTGCAACATCGGCTGCTCGATCGCGCAGATGAAGACCGCGTCGCCGGCCGACATCGACAAGGCGGTGACGCTGGGTCTCAACTATCCGAACGGGCCGCTGCGCTTCGGCGACGTGGTCGGCGTCGAGCGCATCCACGCGGTGCTGTCGAACATGTATCGCATCTACGGCGATCCGCGCTACCGGCCGAACGTCTGGATGACGCGGCGCGCGAAGCTCGGCGTGTCGCTGCTCACGCCCGAGTAGGTACACCGCGGCCGGTGCGCGCGCTCGTGTGGCGCCTGCCGGTCAGATCGCCGCGCGTTCTCCCTGCGCCAGCCGGAGCTGCGCACTGCCCGCGCGGGACCGGATGTCCCGACCCCGTACACCCCACCAGACCGGCGGATGCCCGGCCAGATCACTTCGAAGGAGACCACGATGCTCGACGCCTACCTGTATGACGGAGTACGCACCCCGATCGGCCGCCACGCCGGTGCGCTCGCTTCGGTGCGCCCGGACGATCTGCTCGCCGGCGTGATGAAGGCGCTGATGGCGAAGAGCGCGTTCAAGCCCGAGCAGCTCGAGGACATCGTCGTCGGCTGCGCCAATCAGGGCGGCGAGGATTCGCGCTGTATCGCGCGCCACTCCGGGTTGCTCGCCGGGCTGCCGATCGAGGTCGGGGGTACGGTGCTTCAGCGCAACTGCGCGAGCGGCCTGAACGCCGTCGCCTACGCCGCACAGGTGGTGACCGCGGGCGAGGGTGATCTGTTTCTCGCCGGAGGTGTCGAGAGCATGAGCCGGGCGCCGTTCGTGATGGCGAAGGCCGAGTCGGCGTACAGCCGCGACATGCGCATCTTCGATTCGACGATCGGCGCGCGCTTCCCGAATCCGAAGATCGAGAAGCAGTTCGGCGCAGAGACGATGCCGGAGACTGCGGACAATCTCGCGAAGGACTTCGACATCCCGCGCGAGGCCGCCGACGTGTTCGCTGCCGCTTCGCAGCGCAAGTACGCCGCGGCGAAGGCTGCCGGGTTCTTCGACGGCGAGATCGCGCCGGTGACCATCCCGCAGCGCAAGGGCGATCCGAAAGTCGTGGCCGCCGACGAGCATCCGCGCAGCGACACCACGATGGAGACGCTGCAGAAGCTCAAGCCGCTGTTCGAGGGCGGGGTCACCACCGCCGGCAACGCGTCCGGCGTCAACGACGGCGCATGCGCAGTCCTGGTGGGGTCGCGCGAGATCGGCGAGAAGGCGGGCGTGAAGCCGATCGCCCGCATCCTCGCCACGGCAGCAGCCGGCGTGCCGCCGCGCATCATGGGGTTCGGTCCGGTGCCTTCGTCGCAGAAGGCGCTCGCGCGCGCCGGGCTGACGCTCAAGGACATGGACGTGATCGAGATCAACGAGGCGTTCGCCGCGCAGGTGCTCGCCTGCCTGAAGGGGCTGGGCACCTCGTTCGACGACTCGCGCGTGAACATGAACGGCGGCGCGATCGCCGTCGGCCACCCGCTGGGTGCGTCCGGCACGCGCATCGCGCTGACCGCCGCCCGCCAGCTGCAGCGCACCGGCGGACGCTACGCGCTGGTCAGCCTGTGCATCGGCGTTGGCCAGGGCATGGCCATGGTCATCGAACGCGTCTGACCCATGCCGCCAGCGAAAAAGGGGCCAGGCCCCTTTTTTCATCCCTGTTTCGCGGGATTCGTGCCTCTGAGATGACGACGGATCGAAGCTCGGTCACCCTGACCGGCGGGGCCTTCGCCTGGGACGATCCGTTCCTGCTCGAGGACCAGCTGAGCGTGGACGAACGCGCGATCCGCGACGCGACGCGGGCGTGGGCACAGCAGCGGCTGATGCCGCGCATCGTGGAGATGAACCGGCACGAGACCTTCGACCGCGAGATCATGCGCGAGATGGGCGAGCTGGGCCTGCTCGGGGCGACGCTGTCGGGCTACGGCTGCGCGGGCATCGGCTACGTCGCCTACGGGCTGGCGATGCGCGAACTGGAGCGCGTGGACACCGCGTTTCGCTCCGCCTGCGGCACGCAGGGCACGCTGGCGATGCTGCCGATCCACGCCTACGGGTCGGATGCGCAACGCGAGCGCTACCTGCCGCGGATGGTGACCGGCGAGCTTCTCGGCTGCTTCGGTCTGACCGAGCCCGACCACGGCTCCGATCCGGGCAGCATGAACACGCGGGCGGTGAAGGTCGACGGCGGCTGGCGGCTCACCGGCAGCAAGATCTGGATCACGCACGCGCCGATCGCCGACGTGATGATCGTGTGGGCGAAGACGCAGGGCGGTGCCGATCGCGACGGAACGATCCGCGGCTTCATCCTCGAGCGCGGCATGGCCGGGCTCGCCACGCGCAGGATCGAGGGCAAGTTCTCGGTGCGCGCGAGTCCGACCGGCGAGATCGTGATGGACGAGGTGTTCGTGCCCGATGCGCAGCTGCTGCCCGGGGTCACCGGGCTGAAGGGCCCCTTCGGTTGCCTCAACAACGCGCGCTTCGGCATCGCGTGGGGTGCGCTCGGCGCGGCCGAGTTCTGCTGGCACGCCGCACGGCAGTACACGATGCAGCGCACGCAGTTCGGCCGGCCGCTCGCCGCGAACCAGCTGATACAGAAGAAGCTCGCCGACATGCAGTGCGAGATCGCGATCGGTCTGCAGGCGGTGCTGCGCGTGTCGCGGCTGCGCGAGGAGAACCGCGCCACCCCCGAGATGGTGTCGATCGTCAAGCGCAACTCCACCGGCAAGGCGCTGGAGATCGCGCGCACGGCGCGCGACATGCACGGCGGCAACGGCATCGCCGACGAGTATCACGTGATCCGCCACCTGCTCAACATGGAGACGGTGAACACGCTCGAAGGCACGGCGGACATCCACGCGCTGGTGCTGGGTCGGGCGATGACCGGATTGGCCGCGTTCCACTGACCGTGGTCTCGCTGACCATCCAGACCTCGGACACGACGGTGATCCCGCTGCCGGCTGCGGCGTGGCTGCTGCTCTCCGGCTTCGGCCTGTTCGGCGTGCTCGGACGCCGCCGCGCCTGATCCGCACTCCTCGCTGCTGCGTGCACGAGGGCGCCTGCGGGCGCCCTCGTCGTCTGTACGCGGCGGGCAGGAATTCGGCGACGCAGCCTCGGAGCGGGGGGGCGGGCGCGATGTCCCGAGCCGATGGCGAGCACACGCCCGGACGATGCAGGAAATCGACCCTGACCCCTTTTCGATGCAGGAAATCGATCCTGACCCCTTTTCGCTGACCCCTTTTCGTATCTGTTCCCTTTCGCCCTGGTCTCTTTCGCCGCCCCTTTCCGTCGGTGACAGCGACAGGGCATTAGTCCGAACGGACTAATCCGGGACGGAAACGCGGAAAAGTTGACGCGCATGCAACGGCGGGAGGCGTGACACTCCCAGGCGTCAGGACTGTTGTGCGGCAATCGCGCAGCAGCCGTCGCGAGTCGGCTGGCGCAGCGAGCCGGCCGACTGCGGATTCCACCTCACCCCCGGATCAGGGAGCACCCCATGCTTCGTCAGACCCTCACCGCCATTGCCCTGTGTGCAGCCTCCGCCGCGCAGGCAGCGTTTGTCACGGTGGATTTCTCCCCCAGCTTCAACCACAGCTTCCTCGAGAGCCGTTTCGTCATCAACGGCGGCTATCCGACGGGCGCACAGACGCTGGGCGGCGTGCAATTCGCCATCGCCCCAGCCGGTACCGCTGCCGCGCCCGTCAACAACTTCTGGCACAGCCGGAGCGCGAGCGGCTCGAATCCGCGAACGCTGTCGATCACCGGGCTCAACATCGCCAATGCGACGGCCGGCTACACGCTGATCAACACCTGGTGGGGCACGACCGATCCCAGCTACGCGCCGACGGTGACCTTCACGTTCTCCGACGGCAGCACCACCGCGCGCACGTTGCTGGGCGGCGTCGACGTTCGCGATTACAACGACGCGACCTGGACGAACACCATCTCGGGCAACACCCAGCAGGTGTGGACGAACTCGATGGGCCAGCGCTTCGACATGCAGACCTACGCGTTCGGCGCGAATGCCGGCAAGACGCTCACCGGGTTCACGCTGCAGGATGTCGGCGCGGAAAACATCTCCAGAGTCTTCATGTCCGGGCTGACCATCCAGACGCCCGACACTTCCGTGATCCCGTTGCCGCCGGCGGCGTGGTTGCTGCTGTCGGGGATGGGACTGTTCGGCGTGATGGGGCGCGTTCGCCGCAGCTGAGCACGCGGCAGCGCCGCCGCGCGGGCTCCACGACCGCTGTCTTCGCCAGTTCTGTCGACGCGCCTACGTCTGCGCGACTGAAGACAGCGAAAAAGAGGTCGCGAAAGAGCGAAAAAGGGGTCAGGGTCGATTTCAAAAAAGGGGTCAGGGTCGATTTCCACGGGGCTGGTGTGAATACGACCACCGTCGGCAGGGGAAATCGACCCTGACCCCTTTTTCCAGGAAATCGACCCTGACCCCTTTTCTCGGTGAACGCTGTTTCGACCCTGCCCTGGCCGGGCCGCAGCGGAGCTCGCAGCTGGCAACTTCCAGCTCGCGCCCGCGCGGCTACTCGGGCTTGATCCCTGCCTTCTTCACCAGTTCGACGTACTTGCCGGCTTCGTCACGCATGAACGCGTCGAACTGGGCCGGCGTCATTGCCGCGGGGGCGTCGAAGCCCAGTTCGGCGAACCGCTTCTGCACGTCGGGCAATGTCATGGCCCGCGTCATCTCGGCATGCGTGCGGTTGATGATCGGTGCTGGCGTCTTCGCCGGTGCGACCAGACCGATCCAGCCGCGGAACTCGTAGCCCTTCAGCCCGGACTCGTTCACCGTCGGCAGCTGGGGCAGCATCGCCGATCGCGTCATCGGCGTCACCGCCAGGGCGCGCAGCTTGCCCTCCTGCACGAAGCGGATCGAGGTCGAGATCGTGTCGAACATCAGGTCGATGTGACCGGCGACCAGGTCCGCGACCGCCGGTGCGCCGCCCTTGTACGGCACGTGCACCATCTGCACGCCAGTCAGTGCGCGGAACATCTCCGTCGACAGGTGCTGAACGCTGCCCACTCCGGCCGAGCCGTAGGTGAGCTTGTTCGGCGCGGATTTCGCGATGCGGATCAGCTCGGCCATGTTCTTCGCCGGCACCCGCGGGTTGACCACGACGATGTTCGCCTGGAACGCGGCGAGCGCGATGCCGGAGAAATCGCGCTGCGGGTCGAACGTCATGTTCGCGATCACCGCGCGGTTGGCGGCGAGCGGCCCGCCGCTGGACATCATCAGCGTGTAGCCGTCGGGCGTTGCCTTCGCCGCCGCTTCGCCGGCGATGTTGCCGGAGGCGCCGGGCCGGTTCTCGACGATCACCTGCGTGCCCAGTGCCTCACCGATCGGGCCGCCGAGGATGCGCGCGGTCAGATCGACCGAGCCCCCGGGAGCGAAGCCCACCAGCATGCGTATCGGCTTGCTCGGCCACGCCTGCGCCCAGGTCACTGACGGGAGGGCGAGGCCGGCGGCGGTCAGAGCGGTTGCGGCCGAGACTGCAGCCACGGTGGACGGGGTGTACGGGCGGATGGCCATCGGCGGTCTCCAGTGAGGGTTGCTTTATGATCGGGCAGTCCCGGCTGTGGGCTGCAGGCGGCAGAAACGAGGCGGGTCCCGGACTCGGGCAGCAGCAGTCCCGCTCCGCAGTGTGGCCTGTGGCGGGATCGGTCGGACAGGAAGTCGCAGCAACTGCAGGCGCACCGGCGGGCGCGGCGCAGCAGACAGGTGCAAGTTTGGTGCCAGAGGCTCGGTGCCAGAGATGGTCCTGCTGCCCGCGCCACGGTCGTGCTGCCCCGGTCCCGCACGGGGGGCGCGCACCGCAGCGACGCCGGCGACGCACCGACATGCACTGTAGCGGAACTGCTGCCATCCTTGCGGCTGCGGCGCAGTTCTTCCGCCCCACCCGCTGCACACCGTGGCGGTCAACCCCTCTCACGAAAGTCACTGTCATGGATCTTCAGCTCAAGGGTCAGTCCGTTCTCATCACCGGCGCATCGAAGGGCATCGGACTTGCCGCCGCCGAAGTGTTCGCCGCCGAGGGCTGTTCGCTGCACCTGACCGCGCGCGACGGCGAGGCGCTCGCCCGCGCCCGCGACGACCTCGGCGCGCGCTACGGCGTCTCGATCGAGATTCACCCGACCGACCTCGGTGTCGCAGAGAACCAGCTCGCGATCGCGCGCGCCTGCAGCGGCGTCGACATCCTGGTCAACAACGCCGGCGATATCCCGTCCGGTCCGCTGTCGGCGGTGAGCGACGAGGCGTGGCGGCGCGGCTTCGATCTGAAGGTGTTCGGCTACGTGAATCTCGCGCGCGAGCTGTATCCGAAGATGGTCGAGCGCAAGCACGGCGTGATCATCAACAACATCGGCAACTCGGGAGAGAACTGGGATGCGCGCTACATCGCCGGCTCCACCGGCAACGCCTCGCTGATGGCGTTTACCCGCGCACTCGGCGGGGCGAGTCTGGACGACGGCGTGCGCGTGGTCGGGGTCAACCCGGGCCCGGTCGCCACCGACCGCATGATCAAGATCATGAAGCGGCGCGCGATCGACTGGTACGACGACGAATCGCGCTGGGAGGAGCTGTACGCGAAGTACCCCGGCGGGCGTGCCGCTACCGCGCAGGAGGTGGCCGACCTGATCGCCTTCCTCGCCAGTCCGCGCGCCGGCTACATCACCGGCACCATCGTGACCATCGATGGAGGCATCGCCTCGCGCGGCTCGATCATCTAGCAGTCCCTGGCAAGGCGGCTGCCTGGGGGGCTGCCGCCTCGCC
>CANGUQ010000069.1 GCA_947456915.1 Betaproteobacteria bacterium | reverse complement strand
CGACCCGGAGGCCGCACTCGCCGCATACCGCGCCGCGCTGGTGTCGCTCGACAGCATCAAGACCGACATCGCCGCCGAGCTGTGGGCTGCCGGCGATTCGTACCGGGAACGCGTCGGCGGCGCGTACTTCGGCTTCGTCGATCTGCTGCTGCGCCGCGCGGCAAAGGACGGCGACGGCACACGCGCGGGCGCCACGCTGCGCGAGGCGCGCGCTGTGCTCGAGCGCTTTCGTACCGTCGAGCTCGAAGACTATTTTCGCGACGACTGCGTCGAGCGCTATCTGGCCGGTGTCAAGCCGCTCGAGCAGGCTGCGGCGCGCACTGCCGTGATCTACCCGATTCCACTGCCGGATCGCCTCGAACTGCTGGTGAGCATCGGTGAGCGGATACACCGCTTCGCGGTCCCGGCGGGCGAAGCCGAACTGCGGCGCGTGGCGCTCGCGCTGCGCGCCGCGCTGGAGCAGCGTGCCACCTTCCAGTTTCTGCGTCCGGCGCAGCAGCTGTACGACTGGCTGATCCGGCCGCTGGATGCGGTGCTCGCCGCAGCGCAGGTGGACACGCTGGTGCTGCTGCCCGATGGGCCGCTGCGCGGGATGGCGCTCGGGGCACTCCACGACGGCAGGGGCTTCCTGATCGAGCGCTACGCGCTCGCCACCGCGCCCGGACTGTCGCTGGTCGATCCGCGACCGCTCGCGGCCCGCGGCACCACGATCTTCGCGGCCGGTGTCGCGCAGGCGGTGCAGGGCTTCTCCGCCCTGCCGGCAGTGGCCACCGAACTCGGCGACCTGCGCGCGCTGGGCGCGAAGTCGGTCCTCCTCGACAGCGCCTTCAGTGCGAGCGCGTTCGAGCAGGGGCTGCGCAGCACGCCGGCGTCCGTGGTGCACATCGCTTCGCATGCCCGCTTCTCCGCCGATGTACGCGAGTCGTTCCTGCTTACCTACGACGGGCGTATCACGCTCGACGAGATCGAGCGCCAGTTCCGCGCCACCCGGCTGCGCGACGAACCGGTCGAACTGCTGTTCCTGAGCGCCTGCGAAACCGCAGCGGGCGACGAGCGGGCCGCGCTCGGTCTGGCCGGGGTGGCGGTCAAGGCCGGGGCGCGCAGCGCGGTGGCCACACTGTGGCAGGTCAACGACGCGGCGACCGGCCTGCTGGTGAGCGAGTTCTATCGCCAGCTCGCCACCGCTGGTGTCAGCAAGGCCGAAGCGCTGCGGCGTGCCCAGCGGGCGCTGCTCGCCGACCTGCGCAATCGCCACCCCGGCCTGTGGTCGCCGTTCCTGATCATCGGCAACTGGCTCTGACCGGCACCCTGCGATGAGCGACAACGACAACAGCACCAGCATCCCGCCGTCGGACGCGCCAGGCACTGACGCCGGGAACGGCATCCACGACGAGGACGCGATCGTGCAGGCGATCGCCGCGCACGGCGTGCGCCGACGCTATCCGCGCAACTCGGTGATCATCGCCGAGGGTGACCCGTCCGACTGGCTGTACGTGATCCTCTCCGGCCGCGTGAAGGTCTACCTGAGCGACGAGAACGGGCGCGAGATCGTGCTCGCCATCCGCGGACCGAAAGAGTATGTCGGCGAGATGGCGCTCGACTCCGGCGTGCGCACTGCCTCGGTGATGACGCTCGAGGCCTGCGAACTCGCGGTGGTGTCGCAGCAGGCGTTCCGCGACTTCATCGCCAACGACTCGGCAGTGGCGTTCAGTCTCATCCGGAAGCTGATCAGTCGTGCGCGGCAGGCCTCCGATCACGTACGCAACCTCGCCCTGCTCGACGTGTACGGCCGCATCGCGCGTCTGCTGCTCGATCTGGCCGTCGACGACGGCGACCAGCTGGTCGTGCGCGAACCGCTGACGCAGCAGGACATCGCCGAGCGCGTGGGCTGCTCGCGCGAGATGGTGAGCCGGATCTTCACCGATCTGACTGCCGGAGGCTACATCCGGATCGAAGGCCGGCGCATCCACATCGAGCGCACGTTGCCCAAGCGCTGGTAGCCGCAGCCGGTGTTCGCTTCCGACGCCGGACGCGCCGAACCCCCGTCCGCGCTGTCGCGCCGGGCCGCGCTGATGACCGCTGCGGTGCTGGCCGCGCTGGGGATGCTGCTGCCGCTTGCGCCACCGGTGCAGGCGCTCGATCGCTGGCTGTCCGACCGCGCGCAGGGCGTGCTGCGCGCGGTCGCGCTGCGTGCCCCGGCGGTCGATGTGGTGGTGATCGGCATCGACGAGGCCACGCTGCGCGCCTTTCCCGAGCCGCTCGCGCTGTGGCACACCCGGCTGGCGACGCTGTTCGGCGCGCTGGCGCAAGCCGCGCCGCGCGCAGTCGGGCTGGATATCGAACTGCCGCAGCGCTCGTACGCGTTCATCGATCCGGCGCTCGACCGCACGCTGCTGCGCGGTCTGGCGCAGCTCGCGCGCACGGCCCCGCTGGTGGTGGTGCGCGGTCTGGACCACGAGGGCCGGGTGAAGCCGATGTTCGCACCCTACGCGAGCGTGCTGGGCGAGGGCGCCACTGCACTGGCCGCGTGGGAGATCGATCCGGACGGTGTGGTGCGGCGCTTCGAACCGCGGCCCGGCACAGCCGACACCGGGCTGCGCCCGCTCGCCGCTGAACTCGCGCAGCGGCTGGGTCATCTGCCGTCCCCGCGCGGACTGGTCGACTACACGATCGGCGCGCCCTTCGAGTACGTCTCCGCAGCGATCGTGCACGACTGGGCCGTTGCCGGTGACGCCGCGCGGCTGCGGGCTGCGTTCGCTGGCAAGGTGGTGCTGATCGGCAGCGTGCTGCCGTTCGAGGATCGTCACGCGGCGCCGGTTGCGCTGGCCGGCTGGGAGAACGTGGCGACCGTACCCGGCGTGCTGCTGCACGCGCAGGCCCTGCGCACGCTGCTCGGATCCGGTCCGATCCTGATCGCCGCGCTGCCCTGGGCGATGCTGCTGGCGGCGCTGGCCGCGGTCGCCGGCTTCGCGGCGAGTCGGCCATTGCCGGCATGGGCGATCGCCGGCGCGCTCTGCGCCCTGCTGCTCGCACTGCTGATTGCCGGTCTGCAGCGCGGCGTGTTCATTGCGGTCGGCGGGGCGATCGCCGCCGTGCTCGTCGCGGCGGCGGTGCGAACCACGGTGGAAGCGGTGCTCGGTCTGCGCCAGCGGCTGTGGCTGCGGCGGGCGTTTGCCGGTGCGGTCAGCCCGAACGTGCTCGCGCTGATCCTGCGCGGCGAGCTCGACACGGCCCTGGGCAGCGGCCGGCGCACGCTGTGCGTGATGTTCGGCGACATCCGCGACTTCACACCGCTCACCGAGCAGCGCTCGCCGGAAGAAGTGGTCGATCTGCTCAATCGCTACTTCACGCGCGTGACCTGCGCGGTGCATGAGCACGCGGGAACCATCGACAACTTCCGCGGCGACGGCATCATGTGCATGTTCGGGGCGCCGCAGCCGCTGCCCGATCCGTCCCGCCACGGATTCCTCGCCGCACAGGCAATCCTTGCGCAGATCGAGGTGCTCAACGCCGAACTGCGCGCCGAAGGCCGGCCACCGATCGCCGTGGGCCTCTCGCTCGCACTGGGTGAGGCGGTGGTCGGGCGGGTCGGTGCGCTCGACCGCCACGAGTACACGGCGATCGGCGACGTTGCCAACGTCTCTGCCCGCCTCGAATCGCTGACGCGGGCGCTGGGCTATCCGCTGCTGGTGAATGTTCACGTTGCGCAGGCGCTCGCCCCGACGATAACCTTCGACGATCTGGGTGAGCAGGTGATCAAGG
This sequence comes from Betaproteobacteria bacterium, assembly GCA_947456915.1. Lineage (GTDB taxonomy): Bacteria > Pseudomonadota > Gammaproteobacteria > Burkholderiales > CAIKXV01 > CAIKXV01. Next base: position 8,419 of record CANGUQ010000069.1, on the reverse strand, counting down.
GACACGCGCCGGTGCACGTGTTCGGGTGGCCGCCGCGGGCGGCACCCGGGAACGCGGCGCCGCAGGCCCGTCCCGCCGTCACCGGCGTTTCGCCATGAACCCCCTGTTCAGTGCGCAAGGAGCAAACGCCATGAACGCTCTGCCGACTCGCCGGCCCCTGGTGCTGGCTGCACGGGTGCTCGCCATGCTGGGGACGCTGCTGACCGTCAGCGCTGCGGCCCTGGCCCAGGGCGCCGCCGCCCTCGTCATCGACACCCAGGGTACGGCGACGCTGCGCTCGAAGGCTGCACTGCAGATTCTCGCCGAAGTGCCGCCGGGCACCGAGCTGACGCTGGCCGCAGGTGCGCGTGCCGTGCTGGTGCACTCCGGTAACGGCGTGGAGTACACGCTGAGCGGGCCGGGCGAGTTTCGCTGGGGCAACGACGGCGCACAGGCCCTGCGCGGGGGCCAGATCGCCACGCGCGAGCCGCTCGGCGGCACGCTGCGGGAGGTGCGGTTGCGCACGGCAAGGCTGGTGCAGGCGAGCGTGGCGATGCGCGGCGAGCCGCGTGCCGAGGCGTTGCAGCTCGCCTCGCCGGCCTCGACGTGGCTGCTCGATCCACCGGCGCTGTTTCGCTGGGCACCGGTCCCCGGCGTGCAGAGTTACCGGTTCGAACTGACCGACGACCGCGGCGGCGTGCTGTTCAGCGCCGAGTCCGTGACCGCGACGCAGATCGTGCTGCCGGCCGAGGTGAAGCTCGAAGCCGGGCGCACCTATGCGTGGCAGGTGCGTACGCAGCGTGCCGACGGCAGCCGCGTCGAGGGCTGGACGGAATTCGGCATCGCCGCACCCGAACTCGCGGCGCGCGCGCGCGCCCTGCAGCCTGCGCCCGAGGGGCGCTTCGCCGATCGCCTGCTCTACGCGGCGCTGCTCGAGGAGTGGGGGTTGCACGAGCCCGCCGATGCTGTCTGGGCGAGCCTGCGCGACGAGCGCCCGGAGGAGCGCAATCTCGCGGCGCGTGCATCCCGGCGCTGAGACGCTGCCGGGACGCAATCGTCAGCGCGGGCGAGCGCCTGCGCGTGGCGCGCAAGCGGGCGTTCGCCAGGCGCGCGGGTGCCCGACCCGGATGGATGCGTACACCGTGCGCCCGCGCGGAGTCAGTGCCTCGCGCCTGCGGCGCCCGCGCAGAGGCTCAGAACGCGCTCTGCCAGGCGATGCGCAGGTGCCAGCCGCAATCGGTGAGCGTGCGCGTCGGTGTCTGCACCGGGTGGATCGCCGAGCCGTAGTAGACCTGAGCCTGCACCCCGGACACCGGCTCCCAGCGCAGGCCGGCGCCGATGCTCGACAACAGCCCCGGCCCGGTGGTCGCATCCTTGCGCAGCCGACTGCGGCCGGCATCGGCGAACACGGCCAGCTGGATCGCACCCTCGCCCGGCAGCGCCTGCCGCTCGGTGGGCAGCCGCAGCTCGCCGACCCGGTGCCGGTACTCCACCGAGGTAAACCACCCGGTGTCGCGGATCAGCGCGTCCTTGCGATAGCCGCGCACGCTGTCGGCGCCGCCCAGCGCATAGCGCTCGGGGCCGAGCAGTGCGTCGCTCGCCTGCTGGTTCTCGAACCGCGCGAGCAGCGTACCGTTCGTCCCTGCACGCTCGATCCACTGTCCCTGCGACAGCAGCGTGGTGAAGCGCGAATCGGCAATTCCCGGTGCGCTCGCCATGCTTGCGCCGAACGCACCGATGCCGGTGGAGAGCACTGTGCGCAGCGCCACCACGCGCTGCGGCGAGCGCGCCACCCACTCGAGTCCGCCGCGCAGCGCGCTCACCGTTGACACCCCGTCGGGCGCCCCCGGGACGAATGGCGACGGCGCGCCGAGGACGAAGTTGCGCGTGCGCCGGTTCGACACGGTCAGCGTCGCGGTCAGCGACTGGCTGAGCCGGGCGAGCAGCGGCTGCGACAGCGCGAGCTCCCAGCCGCTCGCTTCGGCGCGGATATCGAGCTGATCGAGCGGCGCTTCGACGATGCGGCTGCGCGTGCGCATGGCGCGCACCTGCAGCAGCGTGCCACTCGCGTGCACGGGCAGCGCCAGCGCGAACGCACCGTCCTCCAGCCCGCGCGTGCTCGCGCCGCGCAGCGTGAACGTGTCGCCGACACCGAACAGGTTGCGCACACCGACGAAACCGTCGAGCTGCTCGGACCCGACCGTCGGCGAGCGGTCGTTGCCGTAGCTCGCCCCGGCGATGAACAGCGGCGCGCTCGACACGTCGACCCGCAGGCGCGCCTCGCCCGGCAGCGCGCCCGGCGCGAGCTCGGCCGACATCCGCTCGATCTGCGGATCCTGCAGCAGCAGCTGCATCTGCTCCTGCAGGCGGATCACGTTGAGCACCTCGCCTGCGGCGCGCGCGAGCCGCTGCTGCAGGTACGGCGGCCGGAACCGGTGCGGTCCGGTGAGTTCGACCTCGCTCAGGCGGCCTTCGACCACCATCACCTGCAGCACCCCGTCCTCGATGTCCTGATCGGGAATCACCGCGCCGGAGTTGATGTAGCCGGCTTCGATGTAGTGCCGCGTCACGCGCAGCCGCAACGCTTCGAGCTCGTCGGTACCGATGCTGCGACCGACCCAGCCGGTGACCAGACCCTGCAGCGCCACCTCGTCGAACACGCTGTTGCCGCGAAATCGCACGGCACGCAGCAGCAGCCGCGGCGCGCTGGACAATGCCGCCGGAGGCTGACCGGCTGCAGGCGGCGGCAGCAGCAGCAGCGGGGCAGGTGGCGGCGCGCGCAGTGACTCATCGGGCAGCAGCGGCACGTCGCGCGGACGTATCGGCTGGTCCACCGCGGGCGCCGAGGGCTGTGCCCGCGCTGCGGGCACGACCTGCATCACCGCCGCAGCGCTCAGCAGCGCCGCAGTCGCGAGCGCGCGCGCATCGCGCCGCCGGCGGCGAGCCGGTACACGTGCCCCCACGCCCGAATCCGCTGTGCCGCTAGCGGCAGTGCACATGAGGTGCTGCGGTGGGTGCGATCGCCGAGGCCAGATACACGGTGGACCCGGGCAGGCTCGCCGTGCGCACCGGCGCGGGCGGCTCGAAGTAGTTCGCGACCGACGACTGCTCCGGCGAGACCGGCAGCCCGCCGCGCCCCACCGCCACCAGACTGCTCGCCGGTGCCCCGCCGCGCACCGCACACGCGCTGCGCAACAGACCGGACCGGTCGAGCAACTGCGCCGGCAGCGTCGCCAGCCGACCAGCCACGTCCACGTTCGGCGTGCTGATCTGCACCACCCCGGGCACCCCCAGCGCCGAGGACGCATCGATCACCGTGTCCGGCGCGTTGAAGAAGTAGTTGGCCACGATGTCGATCCTGCCCCCCGGCCCGCCGAAGGCATTGGCGACGATGCGCGAGCCGCCGTCGAACATCACGAAGATCGGGTCGATGAAGATGTTGCCGCCCGCGCCGCTGCCCCCACCCACCGCGGTCGTGATCTCGCCGCCGCGCAACTGCAGCATCTCGCCGACCCGGATGTCGATGTTCCCGCCGTCGCTCGCCAGTGCCTGCGTGCTGATCGACCCGCCCACCAGTCGCAGCGAGTCGGCCGCCGTCACCGCGATCGATCCTGCGTCGCCGCTGCCGCTCGCGTTGGCGCTCACCCGCCCGCCCCCCGCAATCGTGATCCGCGGGGCGTCGATCGTCACGTTGCCGCCGTCACCGCTGCCCGCGGTGTTGCTCGAAATCGTGCTCGCGAACGGGCCCTGCTCCCGACCGGCCACCCCGCGCGTGATGTCGGGCGCAATCGCAACAGTCGTCACTGGCGTGGTGTCGGAACCGAGGATGCGCAGGGACCGTGCGGCGGTGATGTCGACGCGTCCGCCGGCGCCACTGCTGCCGGCACTGGTGCCAGCGTCGATCCAGCCGCCGTTGACGACGTCGAGGTCGCCCGCGCGCACTGTCAGCGGTCCAGCGTTGCCGGACCCGGTGGTCGAGGCCCGCACGATGCCGCGGTCAATGGTCACGGTGTCGCCGGCGAGCGTGATGCTGCCGCCGGCGCCGCTGCCCTGCGTCTCGGCATACAGGCCGGAGAACGCGCCATCGGTCGGGCTGCGCCCGCCAATCAGCAGGCTGCCGGTGGCGGCGACATCGATCGAGCCCGCCGCGCTGCTCGAGCCCACGGCCGAGCGCGCATCGACCTGCGCCCCGTTGCGCAACTCGATGCTGCCCGCGCGCAACGACACCGAGCCGCCCAGGCCGCCCAGCAGCGCATTGCTCCGGATGCGCCCGTCGTCGAGCAGGATCGAACCTGCCCTGACGCTGATGCTGCCTGCGTCGCCGCTGCCGCGGGCCTGGCTGCTCAGCCCGCCCGGCCAGACCGCTGCATCCCGGAAGGTGAAGCCGCGCGCGACCGTGCGCTCGACCATCTCGAAGCTGCCGGTGAGATCGATCGCGAGCGCACCCGCGTTGCCGGCCGAGCCCGCATTGGCGGCGACCTCGATGGACGAGGCGCCCGTCATGCGCAGCGATTCGCCGGTGATCGAGATGCGTCCGGCATTGCCGGTCGTGACCGGCGAGAATCCGGTCAGGTCCGGATCGGTCGTCGCGGCGATCAGGCTCGCATCCTGCATCACGGTGCTGCGCGCGACGATGTCGATCAGGCTGCCGTCGCGCGGGCCTTCGGTCGTGGACAGGATGCGCCCGCTGTCGAGCAGGCGCAGCGTGTCGGCGCGCACCTGAATCTGCCCCTGCTCGCCGGTACCCCAGCGGGTGCGCGAGTACAGCGCGCCACCGTCGAGCACCACGCTGGGTGCGTCGATCAGGATCGAGCCCCCGCGTCCTCCGCCCTGAGTGACTGCTGCCACCCGGGTGAACCCGGAACGATTGGCGGCGTTGCTGATCTCGAACGAGGTGCTCGCCCGGATCTCGACATTGCCGCCGTTGCCCGAGCCCTCGCTGTTGCTGCTTTCGATGTTCACGTCTCTTTCGACGAAACCGGGCAGCAGCCGGATCACGTCGCCGGACAACCGTATCGTGCCCGCGTCGCCGCTGTCGTAGGACACGCTGACGATGCCCCTGCCTGCGAGCGTGATCCGCGGTGCCGAGAGCGCGATGTTCCCGGCGTTGCCGGTCCAGTAGCTGTAGGTGTAGCCGAGCGAGTCGGTGAGCGCGATGCGCTCGCCGGTGAACGTCAGATCGCCGCCGCGACCGCTGCCCACCGCGCGCGTGCCGTAGTCGGCACCGTTGAACACGATGTCCGGTGCACTGAACCGCACGCTCCCGCCGCGACCGCTGCCCCAGGCGTCGGCGAGTACGCTGGAGGGCGTGTCGGTCCAGTCTGCGCCCGAGACCTCGACGCGGCGGCTGGCGTTGAGCACGATGTCGTTGCCGGCGCCGCTGCTGGTGTCGCGCATGTAGCTGTAGACGAAGCCGCCGTTGATCACAGAAACCTCGCCGCCGTCGAGCGTGATGCCGCCGCCCGCGCCGCTGCTGCGTCCGTCGATCTGCACGATGCCCGCGTCCACCGTCACCCGGTCGCCGCGCAGCACGATGTCGCCGCCGCGCCCGCCCGCCAGCGCGAAGCTGGTGATCGTGGTGAAGCCCGGATCGGCCTCCTGCGCGAGCACCGTCAGCGGTCCCTCTGCGGTGAAGCGCAGATCGCCACCGCGACCGCTCGACGCGGCGATCGTCTGCACTCGCGTGTACTGGTCGAACTGCATCGCCGGTGCGTTGATCACCACGTCCGCACCGCGCCCCGCACCGTTGCTGCGGCTGATGACCAGCGCACCGCGCGCGATGAAGCCCGCGCCGTTGATCGTGCCGTCGCTCACCCCGGTGGACGTGATCTCGATCGGCCGTGCATCGGTCGCCCGCGAATTCACGCTGGAGATCGTTGCGCTCACCAGCGCGATCTGTCCGCCGCGAATCACGATGCGTCCCGGCGCAAGCGACGGACTGACCACGCTCTCGGCAATCAGTTGCGCACCGAGGCTCGCCGTGATCGTTCCCTGCGCCATGCCCTGCGTCGGCGTGAGCGCTGCGTCGAGCCCGAACTCGCCGGCACCCGCGGCGCTGCCGATGCGCAGATCGCCCCCGCGACTGCGCAACCGTGCCGCCAGGCCGCTGATCGCGACGTTGCCGCCCACGTAGGACGCGTCCTTGCCCGTCGCTGCATTGAGCACGGACGAGGTGACGGTGATCGGCGCCGGTGCCGGCCCGAGAAAGCCGAACGCCGCCGGTGCCGCCACCGACAGTACCCCCGGGTCGACCGCCACCGCCTCGAAGCGCGTGCCATCGCTCAGCCGGATGTAGTTCGCGGTCGTCGCATGGAACGACCCGGTCAGATCGAGTGTCGCGCCGCTGCCGAACAGGATGCCCTGCGGGTTGATCAGGAACAGGTTCGCGCCCGCGATCGACGTGCCCAGGCGGCCGTTGATGCTCGACGCAGTGCTGCCGGTCACTCGCGCGAGCACGTTGGCAACCGAACTCGGCCCGCTGAACATCGCGCTGCCGCCGGCGGGCACGTTGAAGGTGGAGAAACTGTGGAACAGGTTGGCGCCGGCCTGCCGCCCGAGCGAGGCGGGGATGGCGAAGTTCGGCCCGCTCAGCGCAGTCGCCGCGCCCAGCGTGCCGTCGGTGGCGATCTGTGCCTGTGCGCCGCCGCACAGCGCGAGCCCGACCGCCACGGCGAGCATCGAGCGCGCAGGCGTGGGCGGGGCTGGCCGAGGGCAGCGATGCTGTGAGTGCGGTGGCAAAGGATTCACGGTGGAAGCCAGGCGTGCAGCGATGATTCTGGCCGATCGGCGCACGGCCTGCACGCGGTGCAGGACTCGGGCACGTCGTGAAGGTGCGGAGCAAGTCGCATGCCTGTCAGCCGGCTGCGGGCAGCCGCCCGGTACGAAACCCGGTGGCTGCGCGCCGGAGTCCGCGGCCGCTGCCGGCGTGCGAGCAGCTAGCGGCCAGGCGCCGGCGAGGACGCGTCGGCGAGCGATGCGGATCTGTGCGTTCCCGCGGCAGCCCTGGCGCATCCGGAGCCCGCGGCAGTGCTCGCGTCGCTGCGGTCGGGGCAGCTGGCAGCGCGGTCTGGCTGCCCAGCGACCATCGGCGCGGCAGCGGGGGGAGCGGCATACCGCCACAGGCCCGGGGGGCCGACGAGCACCAGCGCAGCCAGTGCCGAGACGGCGAGCACGATGCCGAACGCGGCTGCGCTGGGCGCGATGTCGGACTCATCGCCGCCGGTGAGATACTCCCGGCGCGTGGCGTGGGCACGTGCGCGGATGTCGCGCGGCACGTGGGCGGTGATCGAGTCGTCCTGTAGTTGCGTGGTCATCGCAGTCCTCCTCCCGGGTCGACCGTGCCGCACGCGGCGTGGCACGATGTGCGAGTCAGAGTGCGCGCGGCCGCGGCGCAGCACTGCGACATGCTGGCCGGCGGTCTGTGACATATTCACCGGCGGCAGCGGCCCCCGCCCGCAGGCGCGGCACGCCGCCCACGTTTCCCGAACCAGGAGGATCTCGATGAACCTGAACCAGGCCCGACAACTGCGCACGATGCTCGCCGCTCCAGGCATGATCGTCGCCCCCGGAATCTACGACGGCATCTCGGCGCGACTGGGCCGCATGGCCGGCTTTGCTGCGCTCTACGCGACCGGCGGCGGGATCGCGCGCTCGACCGGCGTGCCCGACATCAACCTGATCGATCCGGGCCAGATCGTGCAGCGCCTGTCCGAGATCTGCGATGCCGTCGACTGTCCGGTGATCGGCGATGCCGACACCGGGTACGGCAACGCGCTCAATGCGTATCGGGTGATCCGGCAGTTCGCACGCATCGGGCTGGCCGGCGTGCATCTGGAAGACCAGACCTTTCCCAAGCGCTGCGGCCACCTCAACGACAAGTCGATCGTGCCGGCCGCGGCATTCGTGCCCATCCTGAAGGCCGCCAAGGACGCCGACCCGGACATCGTGATCATCGCGCGCACCGATGCGATCGCAGTCGAAGGGTTCGATGCAGCGGTCGAGCGCGCGCACCGCTACGCCGAAGCGGGTGCCGACGTGCTGTTCATCGAGGCACCGACGACGCTCGAGCAGATCGAGAAGATTCCGAAGCTGTTTTCCAAGCCGCTGCTGATCAACATGTTCTTCGGCGGCAAGACGCCGCTGGTAGCCGCGGCTGATCTCGAGCGCATGGGCTACCGGATCGAGATCATCCCGTCGGATGCGCAGCGCGCGGCGATTCGCGCGATGCAGCGGGTGTTCGCCACGCTCAAGCAGCACGGCGAGGCCTCGACGATGGCCGATGCCATGGCGAGCTTCGACGAGCGCGAGGAACTGGTCGCGACCAAGGCGTGGTTCGCACGCGGCAAGTCCTACGAGGGCTGAGGCAGGCGGCCGCGGCGGTGCGCGCCGACGAGCCCCGGGGGCGCGGTGGGTGCCGTGCCAGCGGCCGGTGCCGGACACT
>CANGUQ010000068.1 GCA_947456915.1 Betaproteobacteria bacterium | reverse complement strand
GTTGGCCGGCGACAGCACGTTGTTCGACGACAGCATCAGCGTGCGCGCTTCCATCTGCGCCTCGAGCGACAGCGGCACGTGCACGGCCATCTGATCGCCGTCGAAGTCGGCGTTGAACGCTGCGCAGACCAGCGGGTGGAGCTGGATCGCCTTGCCTTCGATCAGCACCGGCTCGAACGCCTGGATCCCCAGGCGGTGCAGCGTCGGGGCGCGATTGAGCATCACCGGGTGCTCGCGGATCACGTCCTCGAGGATGTCCCACACGGCCGGCTCTTCGCTCTCGACCATGCGTTTGGCGGCCTTGATCGTGGTCGCCATGCCGAGGACTTCGAGCTTGTTGAAGATGAACGGCTTGAACAGTTCCAGCGCCATCTTCTTCGGCAGGCCGCACTGGTGCAGCTTCAGCTGGGGACCGACCACGATGACCGAACGTCCGGAGTAGTCCACGCGCTTGCCGAGCAGGTTCTGCCGGAAGCGACCACCCTTGCCCTTGATCATGTCTGCCAGCGACTTCAGCGGGCGCTTGTTTGCGCCGGTCATCGCCTTGCCGCGGCGGCCGTTGTCGAGCAGCGAGTCGACCGCCTCCTGCAGCATGCGCTTCTCGTTGCGCACGATGATCTCGGGCGCCTTGAGTTCGAGCAGGCGCTTCAGGCGGTTGTTGCGGTTGATCACCCGACGGTAGAGGTCGTTCAGGTCGGAGGTCGCGAAGCGGCCACCGTCGAGCGGCACCAGCGGACGCAGGTCCGGCGGCAGCACCGGCAGCACTTCCATGATCATCCAGTCAGGCTTGATGCCCGACTTCTGGAACGCCTCGAGCACCTTGAGACGCTTGGCGATCTTCTTGATCTTGGTCTCGGAGCTGGTCGCTGCAAGATCCGCGCGCAGCGTCTCGACCTCGCGGTTGAGATCGAGATTGCGCAGCAGCGCACGCACACCCTCGGCACCCATGCTGGCCGAGAACTCGTCGCCGTGCTCCTCGAGCTTGGCGAGGTAGTCGTCTTCGGTGAGCAGCTGGCCGCGCTTGAGCGGCGTCATTCCCGGCTCGGTGACGACGTAGGCTTCGAAATAGAGCGCGCGCTCGATGTCACGCAGCGTCATGTCGAGGACCATGCCCAGACGCGAGGGAAGCGACTTCAGGAACCAGATGTGCGCTACCGGCGAGGCCAGCTCGATGTGGCCCATGCGCTCGCGACGCACCTTGGACAGCGTGACTTCGACACCGCACTTCTCGCAGATCACCCCGCGGTGCTTGAGGCGCTTGTACTTGCCGCAGAGGCACTCGTAGTCCTTGACCGGCCCGAAGATCTTCGCGCAGAAGAGGCCGTCGCGTTCGGGCTTGAAGGTGCGGTAGTTGATCGTCTCCGGCTTCTTCACTTCGCCGTACGACCACGAACGGATCTTCTCCGGCGAGGCGAGGCCGATCTTGATCGCGTCGAATTCTTCTTCCTGGGTGACTTGCTTGAACAGGTCGAGCAAAGCTTTCATTCGTCACTCCTTGTTGAAACCGGGTGATGCCACTGCAGCGGGCGTGCGCGTCGCGTGCGCCGGGCGGCGCGCGCCCTAGTAGCGTTCCAGATCGATGTCGATGGCCAGCGAACGGATTTCCTTCACCAGCACGTTGAACGACTCGGGCATGCCCGCATCGATCTTGTGCTCGCCCTTCACGATGTTCTCGTAGACCTTGGTGCGGCCCGACACGTCGTCGGACTTCACGGTCAGCATCTCCTGCAGCGTGTACGACGCGCCGTAGGCTTCCAGCGCCCACACTTCCATCTCGCCGAAGCGCTGGCCGCCGAACTGCGCCTTGCCGCCCAGCGGCTGCTGCGTGACCAGGCTGTACGGTCCGGTCGAACGCGCGTGCATCTTGTCGTCGACGAGGTGGTGCAGCTTGAGCACGTGCATGTAGCCGACGGTGACGTCGCGCTCGAACTGCTCGCCGGTCCGCCCGTCGTAGAGCGAAACCTGCCCGCTCTGCGGCAGTCCCGCGAGGTCCAGCATCGCCTTGATCTCGGCTTCGGTCGCACCATCGAACACCGGAGTGGCGAACGGGACGCCCCTCTTCAGATTGCCGGCGAGCTGCAGCACCTCGCCGTCGTCGAGTGTCTCGATCTGCTCGGGAGCACCGCTGCCGTTGTAGACCTGGCCGAGGAACTTGCGGACCTCGGCGGCGCTCTTCTGCGCACGCAGCATCTGGTCGATGCGCGCGCCGAGCCCCTTCGCCGCCCAGCCCAGGTGCGTCTCCAGGATCTGCCCCACGTTCATCCGCGAGGGCACGCCCAGCGGATTGAGCACGACGTCGACCGGCGTGCCGTCCTCCATGTAGGGCATGTCCTCGACCGGAACGATCTTGGAGATCACGCCCTTGTTGCCGTGACGGCCGGCCATCTTGTCGCCGGGTTGCAGCCGGCGCTTGACGGCGAGATACACCTTCACCATCTTGATGACGCCGGGCGAGAGCTCATCGCCGCTGGTGAGCTTGCGCTTCTTCTCCTCGAACATGTGGTCGAAACGCAGGCGCACCTGATCGATGCCGTCCTTGAGCTGTTCGAGCTGGGTGGCGGCCTCGTCCGAGGCGAGACCGATGTCGAACCAGTGGAAGCGGTCGAGTTCGGCGAGGTACTCCCTGGTGATCTTGGTGCCCTTGGCGAGCTTCTTCGGGCCCTTGTTGGCGATCTTGTTCACCAGCAAGCGCTCGATACGGCCGAAGGTGTCGTCCTCGACGATACGCAGCTGGTCGGCGAGATCCATCTTGTAGCGCTTCAGCTCGTCGTCGATGATCTGCTGTGCGCGCTTGTCGCGCTCGATGCCTTCGCGGGTGAACACCTGCACGTCGATCACCGTGCCCGACATGCCCGGGGGCACGCGCAGGCTGGTGTCCTTCACGTCGGAGGCCTTCTCGCCGAAGATCGCGCGCAGCAGCTTCTCTTCCGGGGTGAGCTGGGTTTCGCCCTTGGGCGTGACCTTGCCCACCAGCACGTCACCCGCCTCGACTTCAGCGCCGATGTAGATGATGCCGGACTCGTCCAGACGACCGAGCTGGTTCTCCGAGAGGTTGGAGATGTCGCGGGTGATCTCTTCGGGTCCGAGCTTGGTGTCGCGCGCGACCACCGACAGCTCCTCGATGTGGATCGAGGTGAAGCGGTCTTCGGCCACCACGCGCTCGGAGATGAGGATGGAGTCCTCGAAGTTGTAGCCGTTCCAGGGCATGAACGCGACCAGCAGGTTCTGCCCGAGCGCGAGTTCACCCAGGTCCGTCGACGCGCCGTCGGCGATGACGTCGCCGCGGGCGATCACGTCGCCGACCTTGACGATCGGGCGCTGGTTGATGTTCGTGTTCTGGTTCGAGCGCTGGTACTTGACCAGGTTGTAGATGTCCACACCGACTTCGCCGGCACCGGTCTCGTTGTCGTTCACCCGAACCACGATCCGGCTGGCGTCGATGTAGTCGACCACGCCGCCGCGCAGCGCCTGCACCGCGGTGCCGGAGTCCACCGCCACCGTGCGCTCGATGCCGGTGCCCACCAGCGGCTTCTCCGGACGCAGGCAGGGCACGGCCTGGCGCTGCATGTTCGAACCCATCAGCGCGCGGTTCGCGTCGTCGTGCTCGAGGAACGGGATCAGCGAAGCGGCCACCGACACGATCTGCGCCGGCGCCACGTCCATGTACTCGATCTTGTCCGGCGCCGCCATCGTGAACTCGTTGTGCTGGCGGCAGGAGATGATCTGATCGACGAAGCGACCGTTCTTGTCCAGCTCGGCGTTCGCCTGCGCGATCGTGTACTTGCTCTCCTCGATCGCCGACAGGAACACGATCTCGTCGGTCACGCGCCCGTCACTCACCTTGCGGTACGGCGTCTCGAGGAAGCCGTACTCGTTGGTGCGCGCGTACAGTGCGAGCGAGTTGATCAGCCCGATGTTCGGACCTTCCGGAGTCTCGATCGGGCAGACGCGACCGTAGTGCGTCGGGTGCACGTCGCGCACCTCGAAGCCTGCGCGTTCGCGGGTCAGGCCGCCGGGCCCGAGCGCCGACACGCGCCGCTTGTGGGTGATCTCCGACAGCGGATTGGTCTGGTCCATGAACTGCGAGAGCTGGCTGGAACCGAAGAACTCGCGGATCGCCGCCGATACCGGCTTGGCATTGATCAGGTCGTGGGGCATCAGGTTCTCGGACTCCGCCTGCGACAGGCGTTCCTTCACCGCGCGCTCCACCCGCACGAGGCCGGCGCGGAACTGGTTCTCGGCCAGTTCGCCCACCGAGCGCACGCGGCGATTGCCCAGGTGATCGATGTCGTCGATCTCGCCGCGGCCGTTGCGCAGTTCGACCAGGATCTTGATCACGGCGACGATGTCCTCGGGCGCGAGCGTGGGCAGCCCCTTGACCTCGTTGCGTCCGATGCGGCGGTTGAACTTCATCCGGCCCACGGCCGAAAGGTCATAGCGTTCCTCGGCGAAGAACAGACCGTGGAACAGGCTGCGCACGGCGTCCTCGGTCGGCGGCTCGCCCGGGCGCATCATCCGGTAGATCGCCACCTGCGCGGCCACCTGGTCCGGCGTCTCGTCGATGCGCAGTGTCTGCGAGATGTACGGGCCTTCGTCCAGATCGTTGGTGTAGATGGTCTGGATCGTCTCGGCCTTGCCGGCACGGAACTGGTCGATCAGCTCCTCGGTGATCTCGTCGTTGGCGCGGGCGATGATCTCGCCGGTGTCGGTGTCGATGACGTTGTGCGCGAGCGCTCGCCCGAGAAGGAACTCGCCGGGCACGGCGATCGACGTCATGCCCGCCTGCTCCATCTCGCGCACGTGCTTCGCGGTGATGCGCTTGTCCTTCTGGACGATCACCTTGCCAGCCTTGGTGACGAAGTCGAAGCCGGCGGTGTCGCCGCGCAGACGCTCGGGCACCAGATCGACGGTGATCTCGCCCCCGGCGAAGCGGAAGGTGTCGGTCTTGAAGAAATCGGCGAGGATCTGCTCCGGGTTGTAACCCAGTGCCTTGAGCAGGATCGTCACCGGCATCTTGCGGCGACGATCGACGCGGAAGTAGAGATAGTCCTTGGGGTCGAACTCGAAGTCCAGCCAGGAGCCGCGATACGGGATCACGCGCGCGGAGAACAGCAGCTTGCCGGAAGAGTGCGTCTTGCCGCGGTCGTGCTCGAAGAACACGCCGGGCGAACGATGCAGCTGGGAGACGATCACCCGCTCGGTGCCGTTGATCACGAACGAGCCGGTGTCGGTCATGAGCGGAATCTCGCCCATGTAGACCTCCTGCTCCTTGACCTCCTTGACCGGGAAGCCTTCGCTGCCGTCCTTGCCTTTGACCTTCGGCGCTTCCTTGTCCATGATCGTCAGGCGCACCTTGGCACGCAGCGGCGCCGCGAAGGTGAGACCGCGCTGCTGGCACTCCTTCACGTCGAACGGCGGCGTCGACAGGGAGTAGCTGACGAAGTCCAGCCGGGCGTTGCCGGAGTGGCTGGTGATCGGGAAGATCGACTGGAAAGCCGCCTGCAGTCCCGCTTCGCCCGTACGCGCCTCCGGCTGCAGGTCGGCCTGCAGGAAGTGGCGATAGGACTCGAGCTGGGTGGCGAGCAGAAACGGCACCGGCAGCACGCTGGCGCGCTTGGCGAAGCTCTTGCGGATGCGTTTCTTCTCGGTGAACGAATAGCTCATCGTTGACTCCTGCGGGCGACGAATGGACTGATCTTCCTGGGCGCCGCGGCGGCTGGCCCCAGCCGCGCTGCGCCGCACGCACGCGCGACACCGGCGCGGCGAACGGAAAAACCAAAGCACGACGGGCCGGCGGTTCCCCGCCGGCCCTGGGTACTGCTAGATGCCACTACCACCGGTTCGGCGGACGGATGCGGAACACCCGGCCGCCGCGGCGCGATGCGACAACGCCTGCGTACCGATCACTTCAGCTCGACCGCCGCGCCTGCGTCGGTGAGCTGCTTCATGATCGCGTCGGCGTCGGCCTTCGACACACCTTCCTTGACCGGCTTGGGTGCACCGTCGACCAGATCCTTTGCTTCCTTCAGGCCCAGCGCGGTGATCGCGCGCACGGCCTTGATCACCTCGACCTTCTTCTCGCCGGCCGACTTCAGCACGACGGTGAACTCGGTCTTCTCTTCGGCTGCCGCTGCCGCGCCGCCGCCCGCCGGAGCTGCCACGGCCACCGCCGCCGCCGCCGCCGACACGCCGAACTTGGCTTCCATTTCCTTGATCAGTTCCGACAGCTCGAGCACGCTCAGGCCCGCGATCGCTTCCAGAATTTCTGCTCTTCCCAGTGCCATTTGAACCACTCCCGTATGCAAATATCGATTGAAGAATGTCGTTGCGTGCCGAAGGACGGGCCGTGACCCCGTCCCGTTCGACGATGCCTGCGGTCAGGCTGTTTCCGCGCCCTGCTTCTGGTCGCGTACCGCGGCCACCGTGCGCACGAATCGCGCCGGCACTTCGTTCAGCGTCTGGACGAACCTGGCGATCGGCGCCTGCATCGTGCCCATCAGCTTGGACAGCAGCTCGTCACGCGACGGCAGCCGCGCGAGTCCCTGCACTTCCTTTGCCGACAGCACCTGGTTCGGAAGCGAACCGGCGCGAATCACCAGCTTGTCGTTGCCCCTGGCGAACTCGTCGAGCACCCGTGCAGCCGCCACCGGATCCGCGGAGATACCGTAGGCGAGCGGACCGACCATCTGGTCCGACAGCGCCTGGAACGGTGTCTCGCCGACCGCGCGGCGCGCCAGGGTGTTCTTGAGCACCTTCAGGTAGACGCCTTGCGCACGAGCCTTGCGCCGCAGCTCGGTCATCGCACCGACTTCGATGCCGCGATACTCCGCGAGCACGATCGACTGTGCCTTGGCCAGCTCGGCGCTCACCTCTGCAACAACCGCCTGCTTGTCCTGCAAACTCAGACTCAAGGTGACCTCCTGTACGAAATCACACGTTCCGGGACGAAGCGCCGGCGCGGGAATGCGACGGCTGTATCTGCTCGGAACATGCACCCTTCACGGCGACCTTGATCCAGGAAAACGACATTGCAACGAATCCTGTTCGGGTACGCCATCTGCGTAGGACTCCGGCCGGGCATCCTCGCCTGCGGGCCACCGGCCCCGGGACGCGGACTCTGCGCCGGAATTAAGTTCGACGAACGCCTACGGTCTTTGACAACCCCATGCGTGCGGCGACACCTGCGTGCCGCCAGACGCACGGGCCCAAAGTCGGTTGACTGATGCGGCAAGCGGCGTTCACGCCTCGCGCGCAGCGGAGAGGCTCGCCTGATCGACGCGCACTCCGGCGCCCATCGTCGACGACAGGCTCACCTTGCGCACGTAGATGCCCTTGGCGCCGGCCGGCTTCGCACGGTTGAGCGCATCGAGCAGCGCGCCGAGGTTCTCCTGCAGAGCCTCGACGGTGAACGAGGCGCGACCGATCGAGCACTGGATGATGCCCGCCTTGTCGGTGCGATACTGCACCTGACCCGCCTTCGCGTTCTTCACTGCCGTGGCGACGTCCGCAGTGACCGTGCCCACACGCGGGTTGGGCATCAGGCCGCGCGGGCCGAGAATCTGGCCGAGCTGGCCGACCACGCGCATCGAGTCCGGAGTGGCGATGGCGATGTCGAAATCGATGTTGCCGCCCTTGACGCGCTCGGCCAGATCGTCGAATCCCACCACGTCAGCGCCGGCGGCCTGCGCCTCCTTCGCCTTGTCGCCCTGGGCAAACACGGCGACGCGCTTGGTCTTGCCGGTTCCCTTGGGAAGCACGAGCGATCCACGCACGACCTGGTCGGACTTCTTCGCATCGACACCGAGGTTGATCGCGACGTCGATCGACTCGTTGAACTTCGCCGTCGCGTTCTCCTTCACCAGCTTCAGGGCATCGGACAGCGGGTAGAACTTCTCGCGGTCGACGGACTTGCGTGCCGCAGCGTAACGCTTGGAAACGTGTGCCATGTCAGAGCCCCTCGACTTCGACGCCCATGCTGCGCGCGCTGCCGGCAACGGTGCGCATCGCCGCCTCGAGGTCGGCTGCAGTCAGGTCGGGTTGTTTGGTCTTGGCGATCTGCTCGCACTGCGCGCGCGAGAGCTTGCCCACCTTGTCCGTGTGCGGCGTCTTGCTGCCCTTCTGCAGACCCAGGGCCTTCATGATCAGCACCGACACCGGCGGCGTCTTCATCACGAAGGTGAAGGTCTTGTCCGCGTACGCGGTGATCACCACCGGCGTGGGCAGACCCGGCTCCATCTTCTGCGTGGCGGCATTGAACGCCTTGCAGAACTCCATGATGTTCAGACCGCGCTGGCCCAGCGCCGGCCCGATCGGCGGACTCGGGTTCGCCTTGCCTGCAGGTACCTGCAGCTTGATGTAACCCACCACTTTCTTCGCCACGACTCACACTCCTTCAGATTTGGGTACATGCGAGCGCCCGGTGCGCTCTCCCCGGAACCGGTGCCGCGCGGGAGCCGGGACGACCCCGTCGCGACGAATATCTGCCTGCTGTCCGATGCCGCCCTGCCGCGCGCCGTTGCCGGTGCGCCTGCTGCCGTACCGCCCCCGCCACCTGCCGCGGGAGGCGGCGCGTTGTGTCCGACCCCGCCTTCAGGCCTTCTCGACCTGGGAGAAGTCCAGTTCGACCGGCGTCGAGCGCCCGAAGATGGACACCGCCACGCGCAACTTGTTCTTCTCGTAGTTCACCGCCTCGACGGTACCGTTGAAGTCGGTGAACGGACCTTCCTTCACCCGGACCATCTCGCCAGACTCGAACAGCACCTTCGGCTTGGGCTTCTCCACGCCTTCCTGGATCTGGTGCAGGATGTTGTCGACTTCGCGCTGGCTGATCGGCGTTGGCTTGGTGGCCGTGCCCCCGACGAAACCGGTGACCTTCGGCGTGCTCTTGATGAGGTGCCACGTGTCGTCGGTCATCTCCATCTCGACCAGCACGTAACCCGGGAAGAACTTGCGCTCGCTGATCGCCTTCTGACCGGACTTCATCTCGACGACCTCTTCCACCGGAACGAGAACCTGCCCGAACTTGTCCTGCATGCCCGCGCGCTGGATCCGCTCGAGCAGCGTCCGCTGGACCGTCTTCTCGAATCCGGAGTAGGCGTGAACCACATACCAGCGCTTGCCGCTCATCACTCAGTTCGCCCCATCAGCAATTTCACCAGGAACAGCAGACTCGCATCGACGATCCACAGGAAGATCGCGGTCACGACGCAGAATGCGAACACGATACCGGTGGTCTGCAGGGTCTCCTTGCGGGAGGGCCACACCACCTTCTTCGTTTCGTCGACCGACTCGCCGGCGAACGTCCGGAACCGCGTACCCTGCTGCGTCGTCCACATCAGCGCCACCGCGGCGATCAGCCCGCCCAGCACGCACACCACGCGTACCACGGTCGGGCTCTCTTCGAAGTGGTAGAAGCCGTACAAGCCGGCGATCACCGCCACAACCGCCAGGACTGTCTTCGCTGTATCCATGGACCTGTCTGTTAGCGACACGCGGATCGCACGACCCGATGCATCTGGCGCGGATCACGCATTCCGGTTCGTCGGCGGATGGCAGGCCAGGAGGGTGTCGAACCCCCAACCTTCGGTTTTGGAGACCGACGCTCTGCCAATTGAGCTACTGGCCTTCCGCACGACCTCTGCTGCAATGAACCCGATGCGACCGGCGCGCCAGCGCCCGCCGCGTTCGCGCCTGTCGCTTACTCGATTACCTTGGCGACGACACCGGCGCCCACGGTCTTGCCGCCCTCGCGGATCGCGAAGCGCAGCCCCTCTTCCATCGCGATGGGCTGGATCAGCGTCACCGTGATCGAAATGTTGTCCCCGGGCATCACCATCTCCGTGCCCGAGGGCAGATCGATCGATCCCGTCACGTCCGTCGTCCGGAAATAGAACTGCGGCCGGTACCCGTTGAAGAACGGCGTGTGACGCCCCCCTTCCTCCTTGCTCAGCACGTAGATCTCCGCCGCAAACTTCGTGTGCGGCGTGATCGATCCCGGCTTCGCCAGCACCTGCCCGCGCTCCACTTCCTCGCGCTTCGTGCCCCTGAGCAGCACACCAACGTTGTCGCCAGCCTGCCCCTGATCCAGCAGCTTGCGAAACATCTCCACCCCAGTGCACACCGTCTTGAGCGTCGGCTTCAGCCCCACGATCTCGAGCTCGTCGCCCACCTTCACGATCCCGCGCTCCACCCGCCCGGTCACCACCGTGCCGCGACCCGAAATCGAAAACACGTCCTCCACAGGCATCAGGAACGTCCCGTCCACCGCTCGCTCGGGCGTCGGAATGTAGCTGTCCAGCGCCGCCGCAAGCTTGTAGATCGCACCCTCGCCCATGTCGCTCTTGTCGCCCTCCATCGCCTTCAGCGCCGACCCGATCACGATCGGCGTGTCGTCGCCAGGAAACTCGTACTTCGACAGCAGCTCCCGTACCTCCATCTCCACCAGCTCCAGCAGCTCCTTGTCGTCCACCATGTCCGCCTTGTTCAGGAACACAATGATGTACGGCACACCCACCTGCCTCGCCAGCAGAATGTGCTCCCGCGTCTGCGGCATCGGACCATCCGCCGCCGACACCACCAGAATCGCCCCGTCCATCTGCGCCGCTCCCGTGATCATGTTCTTCACGTAGTCAGCGTGACCAGGACAGTCCACGTGCGCATAGTGACGGTTCTCCGTCTCGTACTCCACGTGCGCCGTGTTGATCGTGATCCCCCGCGCCTTCTCCTCCGGCGCCGAGTCAATCTGATCGTAGCTCTTCGCCTCACCACCAAACTTCCTCGACAGAATCGTCGTGATCGCCGCCGTCAGCGTCGTCTTCCCGTGGTCCACGTGTCCGATCGTCCCAACGTTCACGTGCGGCTTCGTGCGCTCGAATTTTCCTTTGGCCATGACTGCTCTTCCTAGCGGATGTTTGTCAGTTGCGGGGGAGCCGACTGTCGCGAGAGCCGACAATCACTTCTTGTTGATGATCGCCTCGGCGACGTTGCGCGGCGCCTCGGTGTAGTGCTTGAACTCCATCGTGTACGTGGCCCGCCCCTGCGACAGCGAGCGCAGCGTCGTCGAGTAGCCGAACATCTCGGCGAGCGGCACTTCGGCCTTGATCACCTTGATGCCACCAGCGAGGTCATCCATGCCCTGCACGATGCCGCGCCGCCCCGACAGGTCGCCCATCACGTTGCCCATGTAGTCCTCGGGCACCTCGACCTCGACGGCCATCATCGGCTCGAGCAGCACCGGACTCGCCTTGCGCATCGCGTCCTTGAAGGCCATCGAAGCGGCCATGCGGAACGCGTTCTCGTTCGAGTCGACGTCGTGGTAGGAACCGTCGAACAGCGTGACCTTGACGTCGACGACCGGGAAACCCGCGAGCACGCCGTTGGGCAGCGTGTCGACCAGGCCCTTGTTCACCGCGGGAATGAACTCGCGCGGCACCGAACCGCCCTTGATCGCGTCGACGAACTCGAAACCCTTGCCGGTTTCGTTGGGCTCGAGCTTGATCCAGACGTGGCCGTACTGGCCGCGCCCGCCCGACTGCTTGACGAACTTGCCTTCCTGCTCGACCGCCTTCTTCACCGCTTCGCGATAGGCGACCTGCGGCGCGCCGACGTTCGCCTCGACGCTGAATTCCCGGCGCATGCGATCGACGATGATCTCGAGGTGCAACTCGCCCATACCGGAGATGATCGTCTGGCCGGACTCCTCGTCGCTGCGCACGCGAAACGACGGATCTTCCTGCGCGAGACGACCCAGCGCGATGCCCATCTTCTCCTGGTCGGCCTTGGTCTTGGGTTCCACGGCCACGTGGATCACCGGCTCGGGAAACACCATCTTCTCGAGCGTGACGATCTTGTCCGGATCGCACAGCGTGTCGCCGGTAGTCGCGTCCTTCAGGCCCACCGCCGCCGCGATGTCGCCCGCGCGCACTTCCTTGATCTCGTCGCGCTGGTTGGCGTGCATCTGCAGGATACGACCGATGCGCTCCTTGCGGTCCTTGATCGGGTTGTAGATCGTGTCGCCGGTGTTCACCACGCCGGAGTAGACGCGGAAAAAGATCAGCTGGCCGACGTAGGGGTCGGTCATGATCTTGAAGGCGAGCGCGGCGAACGGCGCGTCGTCGGCAGCGGGGCGCTCGACTTCCTTGCCGTGGTAGTCCTCGCCCTTCACCGGCGGAATGTCGGTCGGGGCCGGCAGGTAATCCAGCACGGCGTCGAGCATCGCCTGGACGCCCTTGTTCTTGAACGCCG
>CANGUQ010000067.1 GCA_947456915.1 Betaproteobacteria bacterium | reverse complement strand
GGGCGGCTGCGGCTACCGGACAGCGCTCGGCGGCGGGCTCCTCGCGGCTGCGGGTGCGTCCGGCCGGACGCTGTGCAGAGCCGCGGCCGTGAGCTGCACGGTGAAGCGGTAACCGCCTTCCTCGGCGGCGCGAACCTCGACCAGCTGCGGTTGCGCCTTGAGGTCTGCGAGCGCGCGCAGGAACTCCGACACGCAGCGCACCTGCAGCGCATGCCCGTCGACGATCACGCGCTCTGCGTTTGCGTCCATGCTCGCGAGCCGGCAGCCGGTCGGCATCAGCGCCTCGAGCCGTGGCCGGATATCGTGCCGCGACGGCTGCAGCAGCAACAGCCCCGACTGGGCGGCGGGTGCGGGCACGGGTGCGGATGGCACTGGCCCGGCCGGCGCCTGCGCGGGTGGCGCAGGCCGCGACGACGGGTTCGCGGGCGTGGCCTTCCTGCCGTCCAGGCAAGGCGCCGTAGTGTCCCTCGAACAGCGCTCGCTCAGGGCGTGCAGTTCGTGGGCCGTCCATCCCATCAGCAGGAACGGCGCAAGCCCTGCAAGCACCGGGACTTTCCACGCGCCGTCACCAACCGCGCCCTGCAGGCGGCTGCGCGCCCGCAGCAGACCCACGGCGAGTGCGCACGCGCCCGGGCCCAGAACGACAGTGGCGCCGATCACTGCCATCGCAACGGCTTTGGCGAAGAACACTCCCCAGTCCGGAAAGGCCGGCGTGACGAAGTAGCGAATCGACCACGCGCAGAGCGCGAGGTACGCGATCCCGCTCAGCGCGAAGAAGACGAGGCTGAAGACCCACGCCGCGCGCTTGCGCATCAGCAGGGCTGTCGCGCAGCCGAAGAACGCGACGGCCAGCGCGAGGACACTGACGCTCACCGTCCATCGATCCGCATGGCGCAGCCAGACGGCCGCGGCAAGCGCGAGCACGCCGTGCAGCGCGAGCGCGATGGCGGCGGCGGACAGGCTGAAACCCAGTCCCGGTGGCTCTGCGAGCAGTGCCTGCAGTTCCGGATCGTCGTCGAGCGCGTACCGATCGCCGGACGACCGTGCCGAGCCACCCCGGGCGCTCGGGCTGCGCTGCAGCAGGTGGCCCTGTCGCCGCGGCGCCGGGCGTCCGACCAGCACCACCGTCTGCGCGAGCTTGTCGTGCCAGCCCTGCTTCTTCTCGTCGAACAGCACCCACAGGAAACCGAGTCCCAGCGGCATGGCCGACACGATGTAGCCGAGGTAGCGGACGATGCCCTGCGCGACGGTGATCGTGCCACCGGTCCGCGCATCGACCACCCGCAGCGAGAACGCGAGCTTGCCGGGGGTGGCTTGCCTGATGACCCAGAAGGCGATGGTCGCCGCAGCAGGCGCAAGCGCGTTGATCAGCAAGTCGAGCGGCGACGAGAAGACGTCACGCCCCGCGTCCAGCGCCGCCGTACCGTGCACGCTGACGAGCACCGGGATGGTCACGAGAGCGATCAACGCCCAGTCGATCAGCCACGCTGCAGCGCGCGCCGGGAATCCGCCGTAATCGGGTGTGTCGTTCGACATGTGACTGGGCTTGCCCGGAGCGCCGGAATCCGATCGGAGATTGCCGGGCTCGCTCGCGCGATGCGCATCGGAACGCAGCGAATTGTGATTCAATTCGGCGGCTGGCACACGTGCGGATTCGATGCGTGGCGATCGTCGCGTGGGTGCGAGCGTCGCCTGCGACACCGGCCCCCGGCGCGCGGGGCCGCGCGACAGGGTACCCGGGTCGCAGCGCGCCTGCCGGCCGAACATTCGCAGGAGATGAACCGATGTCTCTGACCAACCGCCCGGACCGCTACGGACTGGTGAGCCGTCTGCTGCACTGGACGATGTTCCTCGCCCTCGTCTACCAGTTCGTCGGCGCCAACATCATGTCGCGCATGGGGCAGGGCGCGAGCGTGTTCGGCATGGTCGGCGATACCTGGTACGACTGGCACAAGTCGATCGGTCTCGTGCTGCTGCTGCTCGTGGTGGCACGGCTCATATGGCGGCGCACGACGCCCCTGCCCGAGTGGCATCCCTCGCTCACCGAGGTCGAGCGGCGCATCGCGCACCGCGTGGAGACGCTGCTCTACTGGCTGCTGTTCGCGCTGCCGGTCACCGGCTACCTGTTCGTGATGGCGGGGGGCTACGGTGTCCGACTGTTCGGCGTGACCGATCTGCCCAATCCGATCGGCAAGCAGGAGTGGGTGTGGATCGTGTGGAGCCTGCATGTGCTGGGCGCTTACCTGCTGCTGGTGGCGATCGCCTGGCACGTCGGGCTGGTGGTGCGCAAGCACGGGTTCGAGCGCACCGGACTCGCCGATCGCATGCTGCCGTTTCGTCGCTGAGCGCCGGAGGCTGGCGGCTCACCGACGCTGCGCAGTCCTGCGTCCCCGGTTGGCGAGGGGTTGCGAATCGATATCGATCCGTGCGCGCGGATGCTCTGCCGCATCGGCCTTCGCGCGCGGCTCGACGGGCGAGGTGCAGCCCGCGGGCTCGGTCCGACGGGCTGTCGGCACGGTTACGGTCCGGTGATTCGCGCATCCGGGCGTGGCCTGCTGCGCGTTCGCTCAACGGTAGCAGGGGCCCTCGATGCCCGGCAGCTTCGTGAAGAGCGTCTCGTCCA
This sequence comes from Betaproteobacteria bacterium, assembly GCA_947456915.1. Lineage (GTDB taxonomy): Bacteria > Pseudomonadota > Gammaproteobacteria > Burkholderiales > CAIKXV01 > CAIKXV01. Next base: position 9,653 of record CANGUQ010000067.1, on the reverse strand, counting down.
GTTCGAAGCCGAGACCGGGCCGATCGGAGGGCTCGATCCATCCGTCGACAACGGTGGGCGCTCCTGCGCAGAGTTCGTCTCGAAACGGGTTGTAGGGTGCACAGTCGGCCTCGTACACGAGTGCGTTCGTCGACGCGCACAGCAGATGGACGCAGGCGGAAGCATCGACCGCGCTCATCCCGGTGTGCGGCGCGAACGGTCGCCTGAACGCCGAGGCGAGGTCGGCGATCTTCCTGCACTCCGTGATGCCGCCAGCCTTCGCCGGGTCGGGCTGGATGACATCGACCGCGCCGCGCTCGAGCAGTTGTCGCGCCTGAAACCGCGTGAAGTGGTTCTCCCCTGCGGCGAGCGGCAACCGGGTGCGGGAGTTGAAGTGCGCGTAGTCGTCGATGTTGTCCGGCGTGAACGGTTCCTCGACCCAGAACACCGCGAGTTCCTCGAGCGCAGGCAGTGCGCGCTGCAGGTCGATGAACGAGTACCGGGTGTTCATGTCGACCATGATGTCGACGGCGGCGTCCAGCCCCTTGCGCACTGCGCGCACGCGCTCCACATCGCGCTCGACCGTATCGCCCAGGCGCAGCTTGATCGCCGTGTAGCCGGCTGCGACGTAGCCCTGCGCCTCCTCGAGCAGTGCGGCGGGCGGCTTGTATCCGAACGACACCCCGCCCGCGTAAGCGCGAATCTTCCGGCGCTCGCCGCCAAGCAGTCGCCAGACCGGCAAGCCGAGGGCCTTCGCCCGTGCATCCCACAGAGCCATGTCGACGCCGCTGAGCGCCTTGTACAGCGCCCAGCCCGGACCGTGGGTCTGCCCCTGCTTCGTGTACACCGTCTGCCAGGTCTGCTCTACCGCCATTGCGTCGGTTCCGAGCACGATCGGTGCGAGGTTCTGGTTGACGAGGTCTGCGACCAGTGTCGGTGCCAGCGCGTGATGCGCCTCGCCGTAGCCCGTGACGCCGTCCTCGGTGCGCACGCGGACGATGACGGTATCCTTCTTGACGGGCTGACCGGTACCTCGCCGCGGTGCGTTGTCAAGACGGAAAGACAGTGCGAACGCGCGGACCTCGGTGACTTTCATGGGTGGTGTCCTGCAGTGCTGGGGCGAGTGCGGTGCGGCGAGCCGGGACCGGGGGACTGATCGAGTCCCCGTCGGCGCAGGGCGCGGGTGCCGTCGCAGGCCCTGGAGCCGGTCGGGGGGCCGTGGTGTTCAGTCGACACGAGCACCGGACTGCCTGATCACTTTCGTCCAGGTGCGAATCTCGTCCTGCAGCGTGGCTGCGAACGCCTCGGGTGTGGAGCCCACCGGGGTGAGTCCCTGCTCGGCAACCTTCTGTCGCATCCCCGGTGCGTTAAGTGACTTGAGCAGCGCCGCGTTCAACTGATCGATGATCGGACGGGGCGTCGCTGCGGGCGCCATGACGCCGTACCAGGTGCTGGACGAGAACCCGGGCAGGCCGGCCTCGTCGAGTGTCGGTACCTCTGGCGCCATCGGCGAGCGCTTCGGGCTGGTCACACCGAGCACGCGCAGCCGATTCGAGCGTACGAACGGCAGAGCGAGGTGCAGCCCCTGAAACATCGCGTGTATCTGCCCGGCAACGAGATCGGTCGCCGCCGGGCCGCTGCCCTTGTACGGCACGTGCACGATGTCGACGCCGGCGCGCGTCTTGAACAGCTCCCCGGTGAGGTGCGACGTCGTGCCGTTCCCACCGGAGCCATAGTTCAACTGACCCGGCCGCGCCCGGGCGAAGGCGATGAACTCCTTCAGGGTCTTCACCGGGATCGATGGGTGGACGACCAGCGCGGTGGGCGAGGTGAACAGCAGACTGATCGGCTCGAAGTCCTTGACCGGATCGTACGGCAACGACGGGTAGAGCCCCGGTGCGATCGAGTGCGAACTCGGACTGGCGATGGTCAGCGTGTACCCGTCCGGCCGCGCACGAGCTGCGTAGGTCGTACCCACGGTAAGGCCGGCTCCGGTGCGGTTCTCGACGATCACCGTCTGTCCGAGGACTTCGCCGAGCATCTGCGCCACCAGCCGACCGACGATGTCGGTGGGCCCGCCCACCACCGACGCCACGATGATCGTCACGGGCTTTGCAGGGTACGGTTGCGACAGTGCGGCGGAAGCCGCGGCAAGCAGCACGGTACCGGACATGAGGGCCTTGACCATTCAGGTCACCTCGCCATCGTGCCGTGCTGCCTGCGCGAAATCGCGAGGGCGAACCCGCTGCCGGCGTCCGCATCGCTGCGTCGCTGACATGTGCCTGCGGACCGGCGGGCAGGATCGGTCGAACCGCTCACTGGAAGGCCGCCCGGTAGAACGCCCAGTTCCGATCGCCCAGGGCCTGCAGTACGCGCAACGGGTCGTGCCCGATGCCCTCGAGCACGATCCATTCGTGCGGGATGCCGAGTCCCTTCAGATACTCGTGGAACGCGAGGTTGTTCCGGAAGGTCTCGTCCTGGGCGCCGATCACCATGCGCACCAGCGAATCGCGCGCGATGCGGGCAGCGTTGTCGGCCGCGTGGCGTCGCGGGCTCACCGCGAGAAAGTGTGCAGGGTCACCGCCGTAGACATCCCTGAGCAGCTCGGAGGCCTGCATGCCGCTCGCACGCGGCGTGTAGACGAGGGTCTCCTGCATCGGGCCGGCGCCGACGATCGAGACGGCACGGAACAGTTCCGGGTACTTGAAGCCGAAACGGGCGGCGCCGTAGCCCCCCATGCTGAAGCCGTCGAGCAGCCGGCCCTCGCGCGTGGCAATGGTGCGATAGTTCGCGTCGATGTGCTGGACGAGATCACGCACGATCACGGTCTCCAGCGGCGCCGATCCGTCCTTCCAGTCGACGTACATCCCCATTCTGAGACCGTTGACGAACACCACCAGCAGCGGCGGTACCCTGCCGGCGGCGATGGCAGCGTCGAAGTGCCGCGCGAGCGGTGCGATGCCCTGCAGGCCGCCACCTGAACCGTGCAGCCAGTACACCACCGGATAGCGGCGGCGTTCGTCCTGTGCGTAGCCGGGAGGGATGAACACGTGATAACTCACGCGGGTGCCGGCGGCGCGGCTGTCGAAGGTCTGGTACGAGACCCGCGGCGCCGGCATGGCCGGTGTCATCCACTCGATGCGCGAGTCGGCGCGCGCAGGTGCGGCTGCGAATACGGCTGCGGATGCGACCAGCAGCAGCGTGCACAGTACTGCCATGCATTGGCCCGGGATGCGTTCCCGCGGTGGTGGCCGGACACCACGGTGGGCGGTGTCCGTCATCACTGCGGCTCGATCTTCGCGTCGCGGATTGCCCGGCCCCACTTCTCGGTCTCCACACGGTTGCGTCTGGCAAGCGCCTCGGGCGTGCCGGGCTCGACAACGAAGCCGATGCCGGCGAAGCGCTCCTCGATGTCCTTGCTCGCGGCGGCTGCGTTGATCACCTGGTTGAGCCGATTGATCGTGTCACGCGGCGTACCGGCGGGCGCGAACACCGCGAAGTAGGCGATCAGTTCGTAGTCCTTCAGGCCGAGCGCCTCGTTCACGGTGGGAATCTCCGGCAGCACCGGCACGCGCCGCATCGAAGTGACCGCGAGCCCGCGCAGCTTGCCGGCACGATACTGCGGCGCAGTCACCGCGAGATCGGCGGTGAACATCATCACGTGTCCGCCCAGCAGGTCGGCCATCGCCGCCGGTCCGGCCTTGTAGGGCACCGCGTTCATGCGGATGCCTGCCATGCTGGAGAGCATCTCGGAGGCGACCTGCTGCGAGGTGCTGGCGTAGGCGAAGGTCACCTGTCCCGGCTTGGCGCGGGCGAAGTCGACGAACTCGCGCAGCGTCTTCACCGGCAGGTCGTTGTTGACCGCGACCATCAGCGGCACGGAGCCGAGGAAACTCACCGGCGCGAAGGCGGTGTCCTGATCGTAGGGCAGCTTCTTCATCAGGAACTTCAGCGCCGCGTTGGTGCTGTTGGTGCCCACCAGCAGCGTGTAGCCGTCCGGGTTGGCCTTGGCCACGGCGTCGGCGCCCAGCATCCCGTTGACGCCGGGCCGGTTGTCGATGATTACCGGCTGGCCGAGCGCCGGCGCGATCTTCTCGGCGAATGCGCGGCCGATCTGGTCGGTGGCGCTGCCGGCGGCGAACGGCACGATCATGCGGATCGGCTTCGCGGGGAATGGTTGTGCGAAGGCGCCGGAGCAGGCCAGTGCAGCTGCGGCGGCAACGAGGGTACGGCGGGTGATGCGGGTCATCGGCAAGCTCCTCGGGTCGGGACGCGGCGCTGCGCGCGGTGGACGGCTGAGCGGCGAATCCTGCGCAGCACGGCGTTTGCGCGTCCGCCGGTATTGTGCAGTCGCCAGCGCCGCAGCGGAAGTCATCGGTGTCGCCGGCTGCGATCGTGCGCCGCAGCGAGCGGGCCCCGCGTGTCCCGCGTGCCGGTGCGGGCTCGCGCCATGCGTCACCGAGCGAGCGCTGCCGTGCGGCTGATCGCGCGAGTGACTGCCGCCTCGCCGCAGTTGACGTTGCCGCGGGGCGCACCCGATACTGCGGCGCCCTGGCAACCCCGACCGAGGAAAGACCATGAACGCGCCCGTCGAGACGGTGATCACCGACCACTTCCTGCTCGAGAAGGATGTCGATGTCCTGATGCGCGATGGCGCGCGGCTCAAGGCCGACGTGTTCCGGCCCAAGGACGGCGGGCGGGTGCCGGCGCTGCTCAACTTCGGCCCCTACCAGAAGGACAAGCCGTGGACGCCGCCGGCGGATCTGGAGGAGCAGCTCAATCCGTGGATGAACTGGGAGACGGTGAACCCCGAGTGGTGGGTGCCACGCGGCTACGCGGCGGTGCGCGTGGATGCGCGCGGAACCGGCAAGTCACCCGGTCAGTACGATCCGTGGTCGCGCGCCGAGTCGGTAGACTTCCACGACGCGATCGAGTGGGCGGCCGCGCAGCCGTGGTGCAACGGCAACGTCGGGCTGTCGGGCATCTCGTACTACGCGATCAACCAGTGGTTCGCTGCGAACCAGCAGCCGCCGTCGCTCAAGGCGATGATCCCGTGGGAGGGCTTCGCCGACATCTACCGCGATGCGCTCTACCACGGCGGCATCCTGTCGCTGTTCATGACCAACTGGTTCACCGCACACCTGCTGCACCACACGCTGGGACGCGCCTCGCGCATCCATCCGGACACCTGGCAGAAGAACACGCTGCACTTCTGGCTCACCAACAACCTCGACAGTGGCGCCTTCCACGGCGCCCAGGCGCGCTGGGAGGACATCAAGGTCCCCTTTCTGTCGGTGGGCAACTGGACCGGCATGGGGCTTCACCTCCGTGGCAATACCGAGGCCTGGATGCGCTCGACGGCGCCGCACCGCAAGCTGCGCATGCAGGCTGGCACACACGTGCACCCGTACTACTCGGCCGAGGGGCGCGAGGACCAGTTGCGCTTCTTCGACTACTGGCTCAAGGGCGTGCAGAACGGGGTGATGGACGAGCCGCCGGTCAAGCTGGCGATCCGCAAGGGCCGCAATGCCTACGAGTGGCGCATGGAGCACGAGTGGCCGCTCGCGCGCACGCAGTGGACGAAGCTGTACTTCGACCTCGCGCAGCCTTCGGTGAGCGACGTGCCGCTCAGCGGCACGCTGGTCGAGCGCAACCCGCAGAGCAGCACCTGCGTCACCTACGCAGCGACCGGGCTGGGCTCGATGGGCTCGACCTCGGCCGCCTCGGCACAGGTGATGGGTGGCGGCATCAAGCCGGGCATGGGGGTGGCGCTGGTCACCCCGCCGATGCCCGAGGACATGGAGATCACCGGGCCGCTGGCAGCCACGCTGTGGGTATCGAGCAGCAGCGAGGACATGGACCTTTTCCTCACGCTGCGCCACTTCGACGCCGAGGGGAACGAGGTGATGGAGACCGGGCAGCAGGGCACCCCGGTGCCAGTGGCCAAGGGCTGGCTGCGCGTGTCGCATCGCGAACTGGATCCGGAGCTGTCGCTGCCGTACCGGCCCTATCACCGGCACAAGCGCCGGCTCCATCTCGCCCCGGGGGAGATCGTGCAGGTACAGGTGGAGATCTGGCCCACCTCGATGGTGTTCGCGCGAGGCAGTCGTCTGCGTCTGGACGTGCAGCCGCGCGACGGCGTGGGCAGCCAGTCCTACATGCACTATCACGCCGACTACAACACCGGCACCAATACCGTGTACGCGGGCGGCGAGCACGAATCGTATCTGCTGCTGCCGGTCATTCCGCGCGCGAAGTAGCCGTTGCGTCGGCGGCGCTCACGCGTGCGGCAGCGCCTCGTCGCAGGCGGCGGGTCGGGCGAGGTGGTTGCGCGCTTCGGGTGGCCTCGGCTCTTGCGATCGAACGGCACGGCGTCGATGTCGCGACGCTGTTCCAGACCCGCCATGCCGCGCAGCACCTCGCAGAAGGCGACGGCGTCCTTCGAGGCGCAACCCTTCGCGCAGGTGGCCTGCAGCAGTCGGGAGCAGAGCCCGATCATGAGCGTGGGGGCACCGAGCCTCCAGCCCGTTTCGATCATCAGCGGGCTGTCCGTGAGCGAGGTCTTCACCCGCTCCTGGCGCGAGCATTCGGCGGCAGGCCTCTTCGGCCTCTCGTCGATCATCGTCCCGGAACCGCAGGGGCTGTCCTGCGTTCTCCGGAGTCGCGGCGCTGCGGCGAGGCGCGTGCGTGGGTGCGGTCAGTCCCTGCCTACCGACAGCACCGGCTGGGTCTCGCTGTCGGAGACCAGCACGGTCATCAGGTTGGTGACCAGACGCACCCGATCGGCATCGGAGAGCTTCACCACGCCCTCGGTTTCGAGTTGCTCGATGCCCAGCCGCACCATGCTGACGGCGCCGTTGACGATGAACTGGCGGGCGGCGACCACGGCCTGGGCCTGCTGCCGGCGCAGCATCGCGCTGGCGATCTCCGGTGCGTACGCCAGATGCGAGATGCGCGCTTCGATGATCTCCAGTCCGGCGAGCGCCACGTGCTCGTGCAGCGAGGCGGCGAGCCGCTCGGCCACTGCGTCGAGATCGCCACGCAGCGAGTGCTGGCCGTGCTCGTCGCCGTCGTACCAGCGCGCGCTCACCACTGCGCGCACGGCCGATTCGCTCTGGAAGCCGATGTAGGTGGCGTAGTCCTCGACATCGAACACCGCACGGGCCGTATCCGACACCCGCCACACCACGACCGCTGCCACCTCGATCGGGTTGCCGGCGCGGTCGTTGACCTTGAGCGTCGGCGTGTTGAGGTTGTGCACGCGCAGCGAGACCTTCTGTCGCGCGTAGAACGGATTCGTCCAGTAGAAGCCGTCGGCACGGCGCGTGCCGGCGTAGCGGCCGAAGAAGGTGAATACCGCGGCGATGTTCGGCTGCAGCACGCCGAAGCCCTTCGCGAGGAAAACCAGCGCGGCGATCATGATGATGTTCGTACCGGAGAACACGCCCGGCGCGGGCACGCGCAGTCCGATGCTCCAGAGAAACGCGCCGATGAATGGCCACGCGGCCCACAGCGCGAGGGGAAACCAGACGATCAGCGCGAGCCAGCCCGACAGGCTCCGGGCTTCGTTCTCGTTCGACGTATCGGTCATCGGGAGACGCCTCCGTGGCACAGGATCCAGGCGAGATTGTAGGCCGCGGAGGACTCGCCGTCCGCGGCCCGACAAAGGAGTCGCTCGTACCTGCACGCTGGCCGACGTTTGCCTGGCGCAGACCGGCGTGGTGAAACGAAAGCGGGCGGATACCGTTGTGTCAGAGGAAAAGTACAGTACTATCTGTTGGTTTCAACTGACATATGGGCCAGGTGCCCGGGGAGAGAGTGATGGATCCGGTGATCGTTGTCTTTCTGTCGGCCGGCGCGCTGTTCGGTCTGCTCACGTATTCGAACCGTCATCTGTTCAGCGAGGGTACGACCACGAGCAGCAAGGGCGCGCGCGACCCGGCGGACAGCCGTCTGATGTGGGTGGCGATGAACTGCTTCCTGTGGCCGATCTTCATCCTCACCGGCATCTACTCCGCCTGGCATCGCGCGCGGCGCCGGGCACAGGCGGCCGCGCTGACCTCGCTGCACCCGCACTGACGGGAACGCACGACCGCGCGGGCTCGCCCGCGCCTGCCGCGCGGACGTGTTCCAGCAGGCGGCCTGCACCGGCTGTGTGCTGGCGCAGCCTGCCCGATCGCAGCCGCGACTAACGGGGCGACAGCGCCACCGCCTGCCGCAACGCCTCGATCAGGCTCTGTTCATCTGCAAGACCGGTGCCGGCGATGTCGAACGCCGTGCCGTGATCGACCGATGTACGCACGAACGGCAGCCCCACGGTCACGTTCACGCCCGCCTCGAGCCCGAGCACCTTGACCGGGCCATGGCCCTGATCGTGGTACATCGCGACCACGAGATCGAAATCGCCTCGTACCGCGCGAAAGAACAGCGTGTCCGCGGGCAGGGGACCGAACACCTTCCAGCCGCGCGCCGTGCACGCTGCCACGGCCGGTGCGATCTTTTCCTGCTCCTCGCCGCGGCCGAACAGACCGCCTTCGCCGGCGTGCGGGTTGATGCCGCAGACCGCGATGCGCGGCTCGGGGATGCCGGCGCGCACGAGCAGTTCATGGCCGCGTGCGATCGTCCGCTGCACCAGGCCCGCATCGATCCGCGCCACCGCGTCGATGAGCCCGACGTGTGTGGTGACGTGGATCACGCGCAGCCGCGGCGCCATGAGCAGCATCGAGACTTCCGGCGTGCCGGTGAGTTCCGCCAGCAGTTCGGTGTGACCGGGATACCCGTGCCCTGCGGCGTGCAGCGCCTCCTTGTTGAGCGGTGCAGTGCAGATCGCCGCGAGGGCGCCGGTGTTCGCCAGCGCGACCGCCCGCACCACGTACTCGAACGCGGCATGCCCGGCAATGCCGGAGAGCTGCCCGAACGGCAGATCGGCCGGTACCAGATCGAGGTCGATGCAGTCGACGGTGCCGTGCACGTACCGGGCTTCTGCCGGCGTGCGTATCCGGCGCACCTGCAGCGTCGAGCCGGTGATCCGCCCGGCGAGTTCGAGGCGCTTCGCGTCGCCGATCACCAGTGGATCCAGTGATTCGTACAGGTCGCGACGGGCGAGGGCCTTCATCACGACCTCGGGCCCGACTCCGGCCGCGTCGCCCATCGTGATGCCGACGATCGGCTTCCTCATGCGCTCACCGCCGTTTTCGACAGCGGGCCGCGGCGCGGCAGCATGTTCCAGTTGTACGTGTAGCGCTGCTGATGAACGATCACGCCGGCAGCGCTGATGTCGAGAATCGCGTAGCAGGGCGGCTCGTGGTTGAAGTTCAGATGCTGCTCGTGCTGCGGGCCGAGTTCGAGGGCGACCTGGTGGACCGTGGAGGGCGTGCCGGCGAAAGCAACGCCGTTCCAGAGGCCGGAGACCGGTCGGTGCACGTGCCCGAAAGCGATGAGCGCGATGCGCTGCCGGAACGGCTCCACGAGCGCCCAGAAACGCTCGCTTGCGGCGAGCCCGATCCGGTCCATGTACTCGATGCCCAGGGCCAGCGGCGGGTGGTGCATGAACAGGTAGACGGTGTCGTCCCGCGCAGCGAGCGTTCGCGACAGCCAGTCGAGCCGCCGGTCGCACAGTGCTCCGGAGGCGGTTCCCGGGACCATCGTATCGAGCAGGATGATGCGCCCGTGCG
>CANGUQ010000066.1 GCA_947456915.1 Betaproteobacteria bacterium | reverse complement strand
TGGACGACAGTCAGCTCACCCGCTACAGCCGGCACATCCTGCTCGACGAGATCGGCATTGACGGGCAGCAGCGCCTGCTCGCCGCGCACGTGCTCCTCGCAGGTGCAGGCGGGCTCGGTTCGCCAGTCGCGCTGTACCTGGCAAGCGCCGGGGTGGGCACCATCAGCGTATACGACCCTGATCGGGTCGACCTCACCAATCTGCAGCGGCAGATCGCCCACACCGAGGCGAGCATTGGCGAACCGAAGGTCACTTCGATCGCACGTGCCATGCACGCGATCAATCCTCAGGTCACCGTGCGGGCGCATGTCGAGCGCCTCGCCGGCGAGCCGCTCGTGCAGGCGGTGGCCGCTGCCGATCTGGTGATCGATGCCAGCGACAACTTCGCCACGCGCCACGCGCTCAACGCCGCCTGCGTGCGGGCACGCCGGCCGCTCGTCTCCGGCGCCGCGATCCGCTTCGACGGGCAGATCTCGGTGTTCGATCTTCGCCGCGAGGACAGCCCCTGCTACCACTGCCTGTTTCCTGCCGGCGACGACGCGCTGGAGGAGGAACGCTGCGCGGTGATGGGCGTGTTCGCGCCGCTGGTCGGAGTGATCGGCGCAATGCAGGCGGCCGAGGCCCTGAAGCTGCTCGCGGGGGCCGGCGAACCGCTGACCGGGCGCCTGCTGCTCTTCTCGGCACGCGATGCGCAGTGGCGCACCGTGCGGATCCGGCGCGATCCCGCGTGTGCGGTCTGCGGGCGCCGCGGCTGAGCGAAGCCCGGGCGCGGTTCACGGCGGCCGCTGCGGCAGCGCCCGGATCGTCTGGACGACCGCGAGCTCGCGCGCCTCAGGTTGCCAGCAGAATCCTGCGCTGCTCGCTCCAGTACTGCGACGGGTCGCGGGTGAAGCCGCTCTTGGCGAACTGATGCCAGCGCCCGGCCACGAACGCCGTGATCGCATTCGCCTGCGCAGCGATCTGCGCATCGGCGGGCAGCTCGCCCTGTGTCTGCGCGAGACGCAGCGCCTGCCGCAGCGTGGCCTCGATGCGGTCGTGCAGCTGGTTGATGCGTGCCTGCAGGCGCGCGTTCTCGTGCACGAGCGCCTCGCCGATCAGCACCCGCGTCATGCCCCGGTTCTTGCGCGCAAACGCGAGCAGCACGCTGATCATCGCGTCGACCTGCTTCAGCCCGGCCGGCTCCTCGGCAGCGATCTTGTTGATCAGACTGAACACGGTCTGCTCGATGAACTCGATCAGCCCCTCGAACATCTGCGCCTTGCTGGCGAAGTGCCGGTACAGCGCTGCCTCCGACACGTCGAGGCGACCGGCAAGGGCCGCGGTAGTGATCTTTTCCGGGCTCGGCGCTTCGAGCATTTCCGCGAGCGTCTGCAGGATCTGCAAGCGGCGCTCTCCCGTGCGTGCTGGCATGTCGAGACCCTCCTGTACGAAACACCGCAAACGCAGGCTGCTGCGATCACGATGGGTGAGTGCACGCTCACCCGCTACAGCCGATTCTATGTGGATTTTCCGCCCGGCGTATGCCGAAGATGGCCGAGCGCGCGCGTGATCGACCGCAGGTCGGTCACCATCAGATCGACGTAGCCGGGTCGACGCACGCGCGCCGCACCGCCGCGACGCACGATCCATACCGTGCGCAGGCCGAGCCGGCGTGCCGTCTTCAGATTCGGCAGCGAGTCCTCGACCATGATGCTGCGCCGCGGGTCGATGCGCCCGGCGCGAAACAGCGCGCGAAACCCGCGCGCGTCGGGCTTCGGTCGATAGCCGGTGTGCTCGATCGTGAACACGGTGTCGAACAGATCGGCGATACCCAGCAGGTCCAGCACCGCTTCGCAGTAGCGCTGCGGTGCGTTGGAGAACACCACCTTGCGCCCGGGCAGGCGCGCGAGCACGCCGCGCAGACCCATCTCGCGGATCACCATGCGCTCGAGTTCGGGGAACTGGTGCGTCTCGTGCAGAAAGTGCGCGGGATCGGTCGCGTGATGCCGCATCAGGCCGAGCAGCGTGGCGCCGTAGCGCAGCCAGTAGCCGCGCCGCAGCGCGCTGGCCGCAGCCTCGTCCAGCCCCAGGTGACGCATCACGTACTCGGTCATCGACCGGTTCATGTGCGGAAAGATGTGCGGGCTCGCGAAGTGCAGGGTGTTGTCCAGATCGAACACCCACGTCACCCGCCGCTGCGCGCGCATGCCGCCGGCCGGACCACGCCCCGACAGCCGGACGCCGGCATCGGCCACCCGGGCGCTGGCGCGGGCTGCAGGCATGGCGGAGGCTGCGGTCGGGACGATCGTGCCTGCCGCTGCGCTAGCGGCTGCGGATCATCGTGCCGACACCGCGGTCGGTCATGATCTCGAGCAGCACGCAGTGGTCGACCCGCCCGTCGATGATGTGCACCGACGCCACGCCGCCGCGGGCGGCATCGAGCGCCGAGGAGATCTTCGGCAACATGCCGCCGGAGATGGTGCCGTCGGCGAACAGTTCGTCGATGCGCCGCGCGGTCAGCCCGGTCAGCAGGTTGCCGCTCTTGTCGAGCACCCCCGGGGTGTTGGTAAGCAGCATCAGCTTCTCGGCCTTCAGGATCTCGGCGATCTTGCCCGCGACCAGATCGGCGTTGATGTTGTAGGTCTCGCCCTGCGCTCCCGAGCCGATCGGGGCGATCACCGGAATGAAGCCGTTGCCGGTCAGCGTCTGGATGATGCTCGGGTCGACCGACTCGATCTCGCCGACCTGCCCGATGTCGACCTTCTCCGCCGGATTGTCCTGGCGCGCGACCATCATCTTGTGCGCGCGGATCAGTCCGCCGTCCTGGCCGGTCAGGCCGACCGCCTTGCCCCCGGCGCTGTTGATCAGCTCGACGATCTCCTTGTTCACCTGCCCGGCGAGCACCATCTCGACGATGTCCATCGTCTCGGCGTCGGTCACCCGCATGCCCTGCACGAACTCGCCTTTCTTGCCCACGCGCGCGAGCAGCTGCTCGATCTGCGGGCCGCCACCGTGTACCACCACCGGGTTGATGCCCACCAGCCGCAGCAGCACGACGTCGTGCGCGAACGAGCGCTTGAGCAGCTCGTCGGTCATCGCGTTGCCGCCGTACTTGATCACCACGGTCTTGCCGTGGAAGCGACGGATGTAGGGCAGCGCCTCGGCCAGCACCAGCGCCTTCTGTGACGCCGACAGCGGCAGGGCAGCGGGAGTCGGGGAACTGGAAACGGCGGCGGGGTCGGTCATGTGTGCGCACCGGGCGCCACGCGCGCCTGGCATCGGAGATCTGAACCGCCGGATTCTACCGGCGCGGCAGGCGTGTCGCGAGTCCGACGATCACCGTGCCACGCACACCGCGGCGGCGCAGCGTATCGTCACCGATCAGGCCGCTGCAGCCCCCGGCCCTGGCCGGAGGGTGCACCCGTTGCCACCCACGTCGGCAAACACACTCCCCGGGAACGCGCCCGCCAGAAAGGGGCCCGCCAGAAAGGGGCCCGCCGAAAAGGGGCCTGGCCCCTTTTCCGGTTCAGGGACGCGCCCGCCAGAAAGGGGCCTGGCCCCTTTTCCGGTTCGGGGCGGGGTGTTTGCAGGCGGACGCGGCAGCACGGGGCGGCTGCCGCGCCGCGTGGCGGCCGGGTCAGCGGATCTCCAGCCGCCTTGCCGCCGTCACTGCCTTCTTCGGCAGCCGCAGCTCGAGCACGCCGTCAGTGTACTTCGCCTCGGCCGCACTCTCGTCGATCGTGTCGGCGAGCTGGAATGCACGGTACAGCTTGCCGTAGTAGCGCTCGCTGCGCAGCACGCGTCCGTCCTGTTTCTCGTCGCGGCTGTTCTTCACCTCGGCGCTGATTGCCACGTCGTTGCCATCGATGGTGACGTGGATGTCGTCCTTCGCCACACCGGGCAGCTCTGCGTGCACGCTGTACGCCTTGTCGTCTTCGCGCACTTCGACGCTGAAGGCCCGGGCTGCTCCGGCAGGCGCTGCAGCAGTGCCGACCGGGCGCACGAAGAAGCCCTGGAACAGATTGTTGACCAGATCGTCGAACGGTTCGTTACGGATGAGTTGAGCCATTGCACACCTCCATCTTCGCAGCCATGAGGACAACCGGGGCGCAATCGCCACGGCCGGACCTGAGCAGCGCCCCGGTCGAGAGCGTCGTTGCCGATGCGCTGCGCACAGGCTGATAGATAGGCGCGGGCGCGCGCATTTCAAGAGGCAGCGGGCCGTCGGTACCGGGTCCGCCCTCGGCTATACTCGCGCGCTTTCGCCGGCTGCAATTTCGCGGCGGGCAGGGGAATACTGAACCGTGATGAACTCGCTACGCTGCCGCCGGTGGATGCCCGCGGCGCTTGTCGCCGTGGCGCTGTGCCTCGGGCTGTCGGTACTGCCCGCCCCGCTGCACGCGCAGCCGGGTCCGTTGCCGCCGCCGACACCGCCCGCGATCAACGCCCGCGCCTTCGTGCTGGTCGACTTCGCGACCGGACAGGTGCTCTCGCAGCAGGCGGCCGAAGAGCGATTCGAGCCCGCGTCGCTCACCAAGCTGATGACCGCGTATCTGACGTTCAATGCGATCCGGCAGAAGCGACTGATCCCGTCGCTGGTGGTGCCGGTGTCGGATCGGGCGCGCAAGGCCGAAGGGTCGCGCATGTTCATCGAGCCGCGCATTCCGGTGACCGTCGATGAACTGCTGCGCGGGATGATCATCCAGTCGGGCAATGACGCGAGCATCGCCCTGGCCGAGGCGGTGGCGGGCGGAGAGGACGCGTTCGCCGACGCAATGACGCGCGAGGCGCAGCGGCTGGGCATGAAGAACTCCGCATTTCGCAACGCGACCGGGCTGCCCGACACCGGCCACTTCAGCAGCGCCGCCGATCTGGCCCGGCTCGCCGGCGCGATCATCCGCGACTTTCCCGAGTTCTACGGCCTGTATTCGCAGCGCGACTACACGTACAACAAGATCAGGCAGGCCAACCGGAACCGGCTGCTCTGGCTGGACCCGAGCGTGGACGGCATGAAGACCGGCTTCACGGAGGCCGCCGGCTGGTGTCTGGTGACCTCGGCCCAGCGCGGCGAGCGCCGGCTGATCGCCGTGGTGATGGGCGCACCGAGCGAGAGCGCGCGCATCAGCGAGAGCCAGAAGCTGATCAACTACGGCTTCCAGTTCTTCGACAACTTCCGCCTCTACACGGCGCGCCAGCCGGTGGCCTCGCTCGGTGTGTTCAAGGGTGCGGCCCGGCAGGTCGAGGCGGGGTTCGAGCGCGACCTGGTGGTCACGCTGCCCGCCGGCAGCGGCGCGCGGGTGAAGGCGGATCTGGAGAGCGTGCAGCCGCTGCTCGCACCGGTGGCCGCCGGACAGCGCGTGGGAACGCTGAAACTCACGCTCGATGGCCGTCCGCTGGCAGAATACCCGGTGGTTGCCCTGCGGGCGGTGGAGACGGCCAACATCTTCCGCCGCGCGTGGGACAGCCTGCGGCTCGCATTCGATTGAGGCCGCAGTCCCGATCGACGAGCGCACGGGCTCGCGCCGGTCGGTGCTGCCCCGATGCGAGGCACGCGCCACGGTGGGCCTCTGCCGGCGGCCGCGTGCGCAACCCGATGTCCTGAACGTCCCTGACTGCAACCGGAGCGTGGCGATGATCGTGCACCTGAATGGCGAGTTCCTTCCAATCGAGCAGGCGAAGATCTCCCCGCTCGACCGCGGCTTCATCTTCGGCGATGGCGTGTACGAAGTGATTCCGGTCTACAACAAGAAGCCGTTCCGGATGATCGAGCACCTGCAGCGCATGCAGCGCAGCATGGACAAGATCGGGCTGACCAACCCGCACTCGATCGAGCGCTGGGAGGCACTGTGCACGGAGATGATCGAGCGCACGCCCCATGCCGATCAGGGCCTGTACATCCAGGTCACGCGCGGCGTGGCTCCGCGCGACCACGCCTTCCCCAAGGACGTCCAGCCCACCGTGTTCATGATGTCCAATCCGATGCGCAAGGCGCCGCCGGAATGGCACACCGAAGGCGCTGCGGCCATCACCGCCAGCGACGACCGCTGGTACAACAACGACATCAAGTCCACGGCGCTGCTGGGCAACGTGCTGGCGCGGCAGAAGTCGGCCGAGGTCGGCGCGGTCGAGACGATCCTGATCCGCGACGGCATGCTCACCGAAGCCTCGGCGAGCAACGTGCTGATCGTGAAGAACGGGGTGATCGCCTCGCCGCCCAAGAGCAACCTGCTGCTGCCCGGGACCACGTTCGACGTGACCATCGAACTCGCGCAGAAGCACGGCATGGCCTACGAGCTGCGCCCGATCAGCGAGGCCGAGCTGCGCGCAGCCGACGAGATCTGGGTGACCTCGGCGACCAAGGAAGTGCTGCCGATCACGCAGCTCGACGGCAAGCCGGTGGGCGGCGGCAAGCCCGGGCCGGTGTGGGCGCAGATGTACCGGCACTACCAGGCGTTCAAGCAGGAGGTCACCGGCGCTGCTGCGCAGGCGGCCTGAACGCGGCCGTCATCCGGGCACGTGGTCGCCGCTACCGGCGCGCGCGTGCCGGGCGGCGCAGCTGCCCGCGCCCGATGACCGCGATTCGCAATGACGCTGCAGCCCCGACGCAGCGTTCACTTCGGCAAGGCAATCACGTTGTCCAAGCACGATACCGACCCGGCCCCGCTGGCCGCCTCCGCCACCGCGCCCGAGTCGCTGCTCGACTATCCGGCCCCGTTCCCGATCAAGGTGATGGGGTTGACGCAGCCGGGCTTCGCGCAGGCGGTGGTCGCGGTCGTGCAGCGGCACGCGCCGGAGTTCGATGCCGGCACGGTCGAGATGCGATCGAGCCGTGAAGGCAAGTACCTGAGCCTGACCGCGACCGTCACCGCGCAGTCGCGCGAACAGCTCGATGCCCTGTACAAGGACCTGTGCGATCACCCGATGGTGGTGATGGTGCTGTAGCACCCGTCGCACGCCCCTCTCACTTCCTCCCCGACGATCTCTCCGATGGCCCAGGCGAAACGCACCGCAAGCACGCAGAAGACCCGTTCCGCAGCAACCCGCAACAGCGTACCGGTTCCGCGCCGCGGACCGAAGGTCGTCGCACGCAAGTCGAAGGTGCACGGCCGCGGCGTGTTCGCCCGCCTGCCGATCGCCAAGGGCGAGCGCATCATCGAGTACAGGGGGCGGCGCATCACCTGGGCGCAGGCTGACCGCTGGTATCCGGACGACGACAGCAAGCCCTCGCACACGTTCCTGTTCACGCTCGACGAGAACTACGTGATCGACGGCAATCGCAACGGCAACGTTGCGCGCTGGATCAACCACTCGTGCCGACCCAACTGCGAGTCCGATATCGTGGACGGGCACATCTGGATCGAGGCGCTGCGCGACATCAAGCCTGGCGAAGAGCTGTACTACGACTACAACATCACGCTCGAGGAGCCGCACACCGCGGCGGAGAAGCGGCGCTGGCCGTGCTGGTGCGGCAACCGCAACTGCCGCGGCACGCTGCTGGGCAAGAAGCGCTGACCGGCAGCGAGGTCGGGGCAGAAGTGCGCGACTGTCTGCAGCCTGCGCTCAGCCGTCCTCGAAGCGCCGGCGCAGGTCTTCGACCCGCCGGCGATTGACGCCCAGATCCGAGTAGCCGACACGCGACGCCGAGCGGACGTGGAACACGCTCGCTCGCGCATCGAGCTGCAGGTGCACGTCGTCGACGAAACGTAACAGGCGCGAGCGGAATTCGGCGCTGATCCAGCCCGGGCGCTGCTCGGTGATCGTTGCGCCGCGCATCTGCTGCAGCGCCAGCACCAGACGGGCCTGTGCCGCAGCGGCGTCGCCGGTGAAGCGCAGGGGCGCGACGCGCTGTGTGTCCCGGCTCGCCACGCTGCTCACGCAGTTCGGGCTGGACGGGCAGGGGGCGAGTGTCATGGTGTCGGCTCGGGCATGCGGCAGTGTGGCGGTTGCCAGCGCAGCGAGCAGGATCAGGCGCGCGAGCGGTGCGGGTGTCAACGGGCGAGGCTCCGGCGAGATGACGACGTGACGGGCTGCAGCCCGGCGTACCGCCGCGCCCTTGGGGAGACAGCGCTGCTCGCGGCGCCGGAGCGCCAACTGCCCGACGCTGTCTGCCCTGCCCTGCGTCCGCCGGCGAGATCCGGCAATCGCGACGGATGCCTCGCCTATTGTGCCTTGCCCGCGCTCAGCTGCCTGTAGATCGGCAGCACACCCGTCCAGACCACTGCCAGCGCCACGAGGAAGGCGATGTCATAGGTGAGCGTGAGACCGCCGAAGTTGTGCATCACGGCGCCGGCCAGGCAGCTCACGATGACCACGACCAGACCGACCACGGCGAACCAGCGCAACCACGGCGCCTCGGGAAACATCTCCGGCGTCTGGCCGCGCACGAGTCGGCCGAGTGCCTCGAATGCGAGCGCCGTCACGAAACCCAGCACGTAGCCGCCGGCGATCTCGTAGCTGAGAAACCAGACGGGGCTGACCGGCGGCTCGGCAAGCATCTGGTCGTGCGCGATCTCGATCACGGCGAAGCCGAGCAGCCAGGCGATGAGTCCGGCGAGCCCGAGCAGCAGGCGAGCCTGGCCCAGCGCGGGGGCCGCAGCAGACGGGATCGGTGCGGCGGTGGTGGTGGCGGTAGTCATCGGTGTCCTCCTCGTCTGTGGCGCGGTGTGGCGCCCGTGGATACTGATCACTGGTCATGCGAGCGGCGCCGCGCTCGATGCAGGGTGCAGGCGTTGTACCGGCGGGTGATCGCACACAAGCTTACGAGAGTGCAAGAATATGCACCAGCCTTGGCTGTGACCTGATTCCAGCCCGTTTGGTTCCCGGCCTGACGGCAGGGGCGGACTACAATCGCGCATGGACGCTTTCGCCGGTTCCGCTCCCGGCGCGCTCGGCTCGGCCGCTGCGCTCGTTCAGCGCTGGCTCCGGCCGGCCGCCTACACCGCCACCTGGCGCGCGATGCAGGCGTTCACCGACGCGCGCGATGAACTGACACCTGACGAGCTCTGGCTGACCGAGCACCCGCCGGTCTACACGCTGGGGCTCGCCGGGCGGCGCGAGCATCTGCACCTGCGCGAGTCGGGGCCGGCGATCGAGATCGTGCAGACCGACCGCGGCGGACAGGTGACGTATCACGGCCCGGGCCAGGTGGTCATGTATGTGCTGGTCGACCTGCGCCGGCGCGCGCTCGGCGTGCGGCCGCTGGTCCGGTTGCTCGAACAGGCCGTGATAGACTGCCTCGAGCAGTTCGATGTCGACGCACACGGCCGGGTCGACGCTCCCGGCGTGTACGTCGGTGCTGCCAAGATTGCCGCGCTCGGGCTCAAGGTTCGCCGCGGCGCGAGCTATCACGGGGTGGCGCTGAACGTGGACATGGACCTGCGTCCGTTCGCCGATATCGACCCGTGCGGGTATCCGGGTCTGGCGGTCACCCAGACGCGCGACCTCGGCGTCGATCAGTCCCCGGCGCAGATGGCGCAGCGGCTGGCCGCGCAGTTCGACGCGCTGCTGAGCGCGCGATTCCCGATCGTCTCCAGATGACAGTTCCCAATCCTCCAGTGCGTGGTGTACCCGCCCCGCTCGCCGTCGGCGAGAAACAGAAGGCGCAGGCGAAGACCGCGCGCAATCCGATCCCCATCATTCCGGTCGGCGAGCGGCTGAAGAAGCCGGACTGGATCCGGGTGAAGGCGCCGCACCCGGACTCGCGCTTTCACGAGATCAAGAAGATCCTGCGCAGCCAGCGGCTGCACACGGTGTGCGAGGAGGCGTCCTGCCCGAACATCGGCGAGTGCTTCGGCAAGGGCACCGCGACGTTCATGATCCTTGGCGAACTGTGCACGCGTCGCTGCCCGTTCTGCGACGTCGGCCACGGCCGGCCGAAGCCGCCCGATGCCGAAGAGCCGCGACACCTGGGCGAGACGATCGCGGCGCTGGGGCTGCGCTACGTGGTGATCACCAGCGTCGACCGCGACGATCTGCGCGATGGCGGAGCGCAGCACTTCGTCGACTGCATCCGTGCCACGCGCGAGCTGTCGCCGGAGACGACGATCGAGGTGCTGGTACCGGATTTCCGCGGCCGGCGCGATCGTGCCCTCGCCATTCTCGATGCCTGTCCGCCCGACGTGATGAATCACAACCTCGAGACCGTGCCGCGGCTGTACAAGGCGGCGCGCCCGGGCGCGGACTACGCCAACTCGCTGCTGCTGCTGCAGGCGTTCAAGGCACGCCACCCGGAAGTGCCGACCAAGTCCGGTCTGATGGTCGGACTGGGCGAGACCGACGAGGAGATCCTGGCAGTAATGCGCGACCTGCGCGCGCACGACGTGGACATGCTCACCGTCGGCCAGTATCTGCAGCCCTCCGAGCATCACCTGCCGGTCACCCGCTTCGTGCATCCGGACACGTTTCGCATGTATGAGGCGGAGGCGGCGAAGCTGGGTTTCATCCATGCCGCCTGCGGGCCGATGGTGCGCTCGAGCTATCACGCCGATCAGCAGGCGCACGGGGCTGGCGTGTTCGACGGATCTGCACTCCAGCCATGAGCCGGCAGGCGTTGCCGTGTCCTGCCGTCGTCGCTGTGCCGGGCAGCCGTACCGGGACCGCCGCTCGCCGCGGGAAGGCAGCCGGCGCCGATCAGCGCGCGGCCGCAGCGAACCGGGCGGCAGCCCGCCGGCCGGTGGTCCGATTGCACCAGGGAGAAGCCATGCACGCGAACGCCGGATCCAGCATTGTCCGTCGCGAGGTCCTGTCGGCTGCGCTGGCCACGGCCGCGCTGCTCGCCACCGCGCGCGCAGTGCGTGCGCAGGGGCTGTCCGCCATACCGGCTGCCGACCAGATCGGCGCGCTGCGCGCTGCGCTCACCCAGGGCGCGAGCAGCGCGGTGGGCCTGCTGGGCAGGGCCGACGGGTTCTGGACGAACCCGCAGGTGAAGATTCCGCTGCCCGACGCGCTCGAGCGCCTGCGCAGCCCGGCGCGTCTGCTCGGCATGGGCGGGCAGTTCGACGAGCTGCACCTGTCGATGAACCGTGCAGCGGAACAGGCAGTGCCGCAGTCGATCTCGCTGCTGCAGTCGGCGATCAAGGCGATGAGCGTGCAGGATGCGCAGGCGATCCTCACCGGCGGGGACACTGCCGCGACCAGCTACTTCCGCAAGGTGACCGGTGGCGAGCTGTTCAAGCGTTTCCTGCCGGTGGTGAGCAAGTCCACCGCCAGGGTCGGGCTCGCACAGCAGTACAACGCGATCGCCGAGCGCGGCGCCTCGCTCGGCGTCGTCGACGCGAAACAGGCGCAGCTCGAACCCTGGGTAACCAGCAAGGCGCTCGACGGCCTGTTCTTCATGGTCGGCGAGGAGGAGAAGAAGATCCGCACCAACCCGGTCGGCGCAGCAAGCGACGTCGCGCGACGGGTGTTCGGTGCGATCGGGCGCTGAGGGGCCGCAGAGAAGCGGCGGCGGCAACGACTCCCGGTGCAGCCGGGCCTCACCCGGCACACCGTCGAACGGGCACATGCGCCAGTGACGCTGTGCTGCCCGAATCCCTGGCCGTGGCGTGACCGGCGTCTGTCGTCGAAGGGCCGGGGCCGGTCGGTCTGACCTCAGTCGAGCTTGATGCCTTCGCGCCGGATCACCTCGCCCCAGCGGTTGTAGTTCTCCCGCATCAGCCTCGCGTGTTCCTCCGGGGAACTGGCGACCAGATCGAAGCCGAAGCCCGTGTACATCTCGCTCACCTCGGGCGAGCGCACCGCCTTCATCAGTTCGGCGTTGAAGCGCGCGACGAGCGCGGGCGCCATGCCCCGCGGGCCGACGATCTGCTCGATGCCTGGAATGTCGAACCCGGGAAAGCCCGATTCCGCCATCGTCGGTACCTCGCGGATCGCCGCCACCCGCTCCGGCGAGACTGCGGCGAGCAGTCGGACCTTGCCGCTCTTCGCGTGATTGATCGCCGTCACCGGCGCATCGAACAGCATCTGCACCTCGCCGCCGAGCAGCGCGCGCACTGCGTCGGCGCCGCCCTTGAACGGCACGTGGAGCAGGTCGATGCCGGCGGCGCGCCTGAGCATCTCCGACAGGATGTGCGGCGCCGATCCCGCGCCGAACGACGCGTAGTTGACCTTGCCCGGGTTCGCCTTGGCGTACTCGATCAGCGTCTTCACGCTGGTGAATGGCGCGCTGCCCGACGCCATCAGGATCAGCCGGTTGTAGGCGATCAGCCCGAGCGGCGTGAGGTCGGCGAACGGGTCGAACGGCGGCTTCGCGTACAGGTGCGGCAGCTGGCTGGTGGTGCCGGCCACCGCGTAGAGCACCGTGTGTCCGTCCGGCGGGGAGTCTAGCAGCGCG
>CANGUQ010000065.1 GCA_947456915.1 Betaproteobacteria bacterium | reverse complement strand
AGCGACCGGCTGCAGATTCTCCCTGTTCGCGTTCACCAGCGCCTCGATCTGCTTCGGGTCGATGCGCTGCATCAGGTGCCTGTACGGGGCGATCACGTGCCCGGGAGCGAGGATGCTCGCGCTGTCGCTCCACACCAGCGGCGGTATGGTGAGGAAGGCCTCGACCTGCGCTGCCACCCGCGGCAGTACCGGCTTCAGATACAGCGTGAGCAGCCTGAACAGGTTGAGGCCGGTCGAGCACACCTCGTGCAGCCGAGCCTCCTGCCCGGCCTGCTTCGCCAGTTCCCACGGCTTCTCGCGGTCCACGTACTGGTTGGCGAGGTCGGCCAGCGCCATGATCTCGCGCATCGCCTTGCCGAAATCGCGTGCGTCGTACAGCGCGCCGATCAGGTCGTGCGCGCCGCGCAGCGTGTCGAGCAGTGCGGCGTCGGCACTGCCGGATGCGATCGTGCCGATGCGCCCGTCGAAGCGCTTGCTGATGAAACCCGCGCAGCGGCTGGCGATGTTCACGTACTTGCCGACCAGATCGCTGTTCACCCGCGCGCAGAAATCGGTCAGGTTCAGATCGATGTCTTCCAGCGTCGCGTTGAGCTTGGCCGCGTAGTAGTAGCGCAGCCACTGCGGGTCGAGCTTCTGCTCGATGAAGCTGCCGGCGGTGATGAAGGTGCCGCGCGACTTCGACATCTTCTCGCCGTTGACGGTGAGAAAGCCGTGGGCGAAGACGTGCGTGGGGGTGCGCCAGCCGGAGTGTTCGAGCATCGCCGGCCAGAACAGCGCGTGGAAGTACAGGATGTCCTTGCCGATGAAGTGGATCAGCTCGGTGTCCCCGCCCGGGCGCAGGAACGCGTCGCGCTCGATCGGCGCGCCGGCCGCGGCGCGGCGCGCGCACCAGCTGTCGAAGCTCGCGAAGTAGCCCAGCGGTGCATCGAGCCAGACGTAGAAGAACTTGCCGCCGGAGGTGCCCGGGATCGGGAAGCCGAAGTAGGGCGCATCGCGCGAGATGTCCCAGTCGGCGAGCTTCGCCTCGCCCGGCTCGCCCAGCCACTCGCGCATCTTGTTCGCCGCCTCAGGCTGCAGGCGCCCGGGCTGCTGGGTGAATTCGCGCAGGAACTGCTCGCAGCGCGGGTCGGACAGGCGGAAGAAGTGGTGCTCGGAGGCGCGGCGCACCGGCGTGGCGCCGGTGACCGTCGAGTACGGATTGATCAGGTCGGTCGGCGAGTAGGTCGCGCCACAGGCCTCGCACGAATCGCCGTACTGATCCTTCGCCCCGCAGTTCGGACATTCGCCCTTGATGTAGCGATCGGGCAGGAACATCTCGCGCACCGGATCGAAGAACTGCTCGACCGACCGGCGGGCGATCAGCCCGGCGGCATCCAGTGCCGTGTAGATCGACTCGCACCAGGCCCGGTTCTCCGGGGCATTGGTGGTGTAGTAGTTGTCGAAGCTCACGCCGAAGGCGTCGAAATCGCGCTTGTGCTCGTGCCACACGCGCTCTATCAGCTGTTCCGGCGTGATCCCCTCCGCCTCGGCGCGCAGCATGATCGGGGTGCCGTGCGTGTCATCGGCGCCCACGTAGTGGATCTCGTGCCCGCGCATGCGCTGGAAGCGCACCCAGATATCGGTCTGGATGTACTCGACCAGGTGTCCGAGGTGGATGCTGCCGTTGGCGTACGGCAGCGCAGAGGTGACGAGAATTCGACGTTGCGACATGCATACGAGTCTAGCAGAGCAGCCGCCCGCGCCCGAAACCACCGCCCCGCGCAGCAGGTGCCCGGAACAGCCAGTGAAAAGGAAGCGGAAAAGCGGAAAAGGGGCCACAGAAAAGGGGCCAGGCCCCTTTTCCGAATTTTCCGAAGTTGACGGCAGCGACACGAAGAGAAACCAGAAAAGGGGCCAGGCCCCTTTTTTCGCGGGCGCCCGAAAAGGGGCCTGGCCCCTTTTCGGGGGGCTGAAAACCCATCTCGGACGGGGGAAGCCTTAAACTCGGGCACCTTTCGGATGCAGGGCTGGAGCGGTCAATGGCGGTGAGCGAGCAGGATGTACGCGCGGTGCTGGGGGAGCTGGTCGATCCGGTCAGCGGCAAGGACTACGTGGCCGGCAAGTCGGTGAAGTCGGTGAAGGTGTCCGGCGCCGATATCGCGGTGGAGATCGCGCTCGGCTACCCGGGCAAGGGCGTGTGGGCGTCGATCCGCGCGCAGATCGCCGACGCCCTGGCGAGGCTGCCCGGCGCGGGCAGGGTCGAGGTCGGCGTGGGCAGTCGCATCGTCGCGCACGCGGCCCAGCGTGGCGTGAAGCTGATCCCGGGGGTCAAGAACATCATCGCCGTCGCTTCGGGCAAGGGCGGGGTGGGCAAGTCGACGACTGCCGTCAATCTCGCGCTCGCGCTCGCGGCCGAGGGCGCGGTGGTGGGCATGCTCGATGCGGACATCTACGGCCCGTCGCAGCCGACGATGCTGGGCATCGCCGGCAAGCCCGAGTCGAAGGACGGCAAGTCGATCGAGCCGATGGAGCGTCACGGCCTGCAGGCGATGTCGATCGGCTTCCTGATCGACGCCGAAACGCCGATGGTCTGGCGCGGCCCGATGGTCACCCAGGCGTTGCAGCAGCTGCTCACCGAGACGCGCTGGCGCGACCTCGACTATCTGGTCGTGGACCTGCCGCCGGGCACCGGCGACATCCAGTTGACGCTGGCGCAGCAGGTGCCGGTGACCGGCGCGGTGATCGTCACCACCCCGCAGGACATCGCGCTGCTCGATGCGCGCAAGGGCCTGAAGATGTTCCAGAAGGTGAACATCCCGATCCTCGGCATCGTCGAGAACATGAGCATCCACATCTGCTCGCGCTGCGGTCACGAGGAGCACATCTTCGGCGAAGGCGGCGGCGCGCGCATGGGCACGGATTACCAGGTCGATCTGCTCGGCGAACTGCCGCTGGACATCCGCATCCGGGAAGAGGCTGACTCGGGCACGCCGACGGTGGTGGCGGATCCGGA
This sequence comes from Betaproteobacteria bacterium, assembly GCA_947456915.1. Lineage (GTDB taxonomy): Bacteria > Pseudomonadota > Gammaproteobacteria > Burkholderiales > CAIKXV01 > CAIKXV01. Next base: position 9,448 of record CANGUQ010000065.1, on the reverse strand, counting down.
CGGGCGCATCGCCGGCATCTACCGCCAGATCGCCCGCAAGGTGGCGCTGAAGATTGCCGATCTGCAGCAGGACCACAGTGCGGCGTTCCCCAAGATCGTGATCAAGAACACCTAGTCGGGCACGCCGATGAGCATCAAGTCCGACCGCTGGATCCGGCGCATGGCCACCGAGCGCGGCATGATCGACCCGTTCGAGGCCGGGCAGGTGAAGACGGTCGACGGCCGGCGCATCGTGTCCTACGGTACGTCGAGCTACGGCTACGACGTGCGCTGCTCGGACGAGTTCAAGCTGTTCACCAACCTGAACTCGACGATCGTCGATCCGAAGAACTTCGACGCGAACTCGTTCGTCGACCTGCAGTCCGACGTGTGCATCATCCCGCCGAATTCGTTTGCGCTCGCGCGCACGGTCGAGTACTTCCGCATCCCGCGCAACGTGCTGACCGTCTGCCTGGGCAAGTCCACGTACGCGCGCTGCGGCATCATCGTGAACGTCACGCCGCTGGAACCCGAGTGGGAGGGCTACGTGACACTGGAGTTCTCCAACACGACGCCGCTGCCGGCGAAGATCTACGCGAACGAGGGCGTCGCGCAGATGATCTTCTTCGAATCGGCCGCGGATGACGTCTGCGAGACCTCGTACAAGGACCGCGGCGGCAAGTATCAGGGCCAGGTCGGCGTGACGCTGCCCAAGATCTAGCTGGCGACGCGACGACGGCCGGCGGACTACCCGGAAAGGATGGCTCGATGAAATTCCGCTTCCCCGTCGTGATCATCGATGAGGACTTCCGTTCGGAGAACACGTCCGGACTGGGCATTCGCGCGCTGGCCAAGGCGATCGAGGACGAGGGCGTGGAGATCCTCGGCGTCACCAGCTACGGGGACCTGTCGTCGTTCGCGCAGCAGCAGTCGCGTGCCTCGGCGTTCATCCTGTCGATCGACGACGAGGAGTTCACGCCGGGGCCGGAGCTCGATCCCGCGGTGCTCAACCTGCGCATGTTCATCCGCGAGATCCGCTTTCGCAACGCCGACATCCCGATCTACCTGTACGGCGAGACGCGTACCTCGCAGCACATCCCGAACGACGTGCTGCGCGAGCTGCACGGCTTCATCCACATGTTCGAGGACACGCCGGAATTCGTCGCGCGGCACATCATCCGCGAGGCGAAGGCGTACCTGGACGGGCTCGCGCCGCCGTTCTTCCGGGCGCTGACCCACTACGCCGCGGACGGCTCGTATTCGTGGCACTGCCCGGGGCACTCGGGCGGCGTGGCGTTCCTGAAGAGCCCGGTGGGCCAGATGTTCCACCAGTTCTTCGGCGAGAACCTGCTGCGCGCCGACGTCTGCAACTCGGTGGACGAGCTCGGGCAGCTGCTCGATCACACCGGGCCGGTGGCGGCGAGCGAGCGCAATGCGGCGCGCATCTTCAACGCCGATCACCTGTTCTTCGTCACCAACGGCACGTCGACCTCGAACAAGATCGTCTGGCACTCCGCCGTCGCACCAGGAGACGTGGTGGTGGTGGACCGCAACTGCCACAAGTCGATCCTGCACGCGATCACGATGACCGGTGCGGTTCCGGTGTTCCTCACGCCCACGCGCAATCACTTCGGCATCATCGGCCCGATCCCGCTCGAGGAATTCGGGATCGAGAACATCCGCAGGAAGATCGAAGCGAATCCGTTCGTGCGCGGCAAGAACAAGAAGCCGCGCATCCTCACCATCACCCAGTCGACCTACGACGGCATCAGCTACAACGTCGAGACGATCAAGGAGATGCTCGACGGCCACCTCGACACGCTGCATTTCGACGAGGCGTGGCTGCCGCACGCGGCGTTTCACGACTTCTACGGCGACTATCACGCGATCGGCGCCGACCGGCCGCGGTGCCGGGAATCGATGGTGTTCTCCACGCAGTCCACGCACAAGCTGCTCGCCGGCCTGTCGCAGGCCTCGCAGATCCTGTGCCAGGACTCGCAGAAGCGCAAGCTCGATCAGGACGTATTCAACGAGGCATTCCTGATGCACACCTCGACGTCGCCGCAGTACGCGATCATCGCCTCGTGCGACGTCGCGGCCGCGATGATGGAGCCCCCGGGTGGTACGGCGCTGGTCGAGGAGTCGATCCGCGAGGCGATCGAGTTCCGGCGCGCGATGCGCAAGGTCGACGCCGAGTACGGCGAGGAGTGGTGGTTCAAGGTGTGGGGGCCGGACCACCTGGTCGAGGAGGGCATCGGCGAGCGCGACGACTGGGTGCTCAAGTCCGGCGAGCGCTGGCACGGCTTCGGCGATCTGGCGCCGGGCTTCAACATGCTCGACCCGATCAAGGCGACGGTGATCACGCCCGGGCTGGACGTCGACGGCGATTTCGCGGAGTGGGGCATTCCGGCGGCGGTGGTCACCAGGTATCTCGCCGAGCACGGCATCATCGTCGAGAAGACCGGCCTGTACTCGTTCTTCATCATGTTCACCATCGGCATCACCAAGGGCCGCTGGAACACTCTGGTGACCGAGCTGCAGCAGTTCAAGGACGACTGCGACGCCAACCAGCCGCTGTGGCGCGTGCTGCCGGAGTTCGTGGCGAAGCACCCGAGCTACGAGCGGGTCGGCCTGCGTGACCTCTGCGGGCGGATCCACGCGATGTACAAGCAGCACGACATCGCGCGGCTGACCACCGAGATGTACCTCTCGAACATGGAGCCGGCGATGAAGCCCTCGGACGCGTTCGCGAAGATGGCGCACCGCGAGATCGACCGCGTGCCGATCGACCATCTGGAGGGACGCGTGACGGCGATGCTGGTGACGCCTTACCCGCCGGGCATTCCGCTGCTGATTCCGGGCGAGCGGTTCAACGCGACGATCGTGCGCTATCTGAAGTTCGCCCGCGACTTCAACCGGCAGTTTCCGGGGTTCGAGACCGACATCCACGGACTGGTCGACGAACAGGTTGCGGGCGGTGAGACGCGCTACTATGTCGACTGCGTGAAGTTCAAGGATCCGGCATCGGCGTAGACGCCACCGCTGCCGGATCTTCGGGCGCGGCGGCTGCGCCGCTGTACGCCTCGCACTGCCGGCGTCGACTCGGGAGGAGCTGATGATCCGGAAGGCGGCATGCTGCGTGATGGTGGTGGCGAGCGCCGGCGCATTCGCGCAGTCGCGCCCGGCCACGACGTTCGAGGTCGAGGCGCAGGCGGTGTGGACGTCGCGGATCGACGTGCAGTCGCCCAACACCGCGGCGGGCAGCCGCTTCGCGCTCGACGGTCTCACCGGTTCGGGAGCAAGCACCCAGGGCAGGCTGGAGCTCTCGCACGAGTGGCGCCCGCGTCACGAGGTGCGCGCGGTGTACGCGCCGCTGTCCGTGTCGGGCACCGGCACGCTGCCTTCGGCAGTCGCGTTCGAGGGGCGCAGTTTCGCCGCCGGCACTGCCACGCAGGGCCGCTTCCAGTTCGATTCGTGGCGACTCGGCTACCGCTATCTCTGGATCGACCGGCCGGATCAGCAGGTCAAGGTGGGCGCGATGCTCAAGGTGCGCGATGCGGCGATCTCGCTGCGCCAGGGCGGCGTCTTCGCGGAGCGCACCGACACCGGCGTCGTGCCGCTGCTGCACCTGCGTGCCGAGCAGCGGCTGGGGCCGCGCTGGCGGCTGATCGGCGACGTCGACGGTCTGGTCGGGCCCGGCGGTCGCGCCTTCGACGTCGCGGCCAAGGTCGGCTACGACATCACTCCGGACCTCGCCATCTCCGCCGGCTGGCGCATGCTCGACGGCGGGGCGAACAACAGCACCGTCTACACGATGAGCCGCTTCCAGTACGCCGTGGTGTCCGTCACTGCCCGGTTCTGAGCATGTCGCAGCAGGCCGTCGGGGGGGAGTCGCCCGTCGCCGGTCTGCCGATGCACTCGACGCTCGCCGGTGCGCGCTGGCCGGTGTTTCCCGCCCGCGGCGGCGAGGCGATGCTGGCGATGATCTGGCAGCTCGAGCGCACCGAGCGACTGTCCCCGGCGCGCCTGCTGGCGCTGCAGATGGTGCAGGCGCGCGAGGTCGTGCGCCACGCGGCGCTCAGCGTGCCGTTCTACCGGGAGCTGTGGCGCGAGGCGGGCTGTGGTCCCGCGCCGGACGGGGGCGGTACGCGGTTCGACCCCGCCCGCGATGCGCTGACGCCGTCGCGGTTCGCGCAGCTGCCGGTGGTCACGCGCGCGATGCTGCAGCAGGCGGGCGAGCGCGCGTTCAGCCCGACGCTGCCTGCCGATCACGGGCGAGTGCTGAGCGGCGAGACCTCGGGCACGACTGCGCCGCCGCTCGCCTTTCGCGCAAGCGAGCTCATGCAGTTCATGTGGCGTGCGTTCACGCTGCGCGACCACCTCTGGCACCGGCGCGATCTGCGCGGCAAGCTCGCGGCGATCCGACGGCTGCCGATGGCGAGCGTGCAGGAGACGAACTGGGGGTTGGCCACCGCCGAGCTGTGCGTCACCGGTCCGGCGGTGGGGCTGCACATCGATCACGACGTGCAGACGCAGGCGCGCTGGCTGATCGAGCAGGCGCCCGCCAGCCTGATCAGCCACCCGAGCAATCTGCTCGCGCTGGCGCGCTGGTTCGAGCAGACAGGCGAACGCCCGCCGGCGCTCGCCGATCTGCGCAGCGTGGCCGAGGGGGTCACCGCCGAGCAGCGCGACGTGTGCCAGCGTGTATTCGGCGTGCCGCTCGTCGACAGCTATTCGACGAAGGCACTCGGCTACCTCGCGCTGCAGTGTCCGCGGCACCCGCATTACCACGTGCAGTCGGAAGGCGTGCTGCTCGAACTGCTCGACGAGCACGGTCAGCCGGTGCCCGCTGGCGCGACCGGCCGGGTGGTGGTGACCTCGCTGCACAACTTCGCGATGCCGTTCGTGCGCTACGACACCGGCGATCGGGCAACCGCGGGCGGCGCCTGCGACTGCGGGCGCACGCTGCCGGTACTCGCGCACATCGAAGGGCGGGCGAGGCCAGGCTGAGGCGGCAGGGCGGGGGCAACGTCGCGAGGTGCCATGTGCCTGACATTCTGGCGGATCGTCCTGCGATCGCGAGAGTCGGTGTGCGGAGGCGTCGCGAGGGACCCGCACGTGCCGGCTTGACCGCGCGCGATCCCGGGTAATACGCTCCGCGTGCCCGAGACCGCGTCGAGGACACGCCCGCGCGCGGCGAGCGTAACGACAGAACGAGCTGCACCAGCCAAGGAGGAGCGCAATGATCACGCTGACCGTCAATGGAAAACAGGTGTCGTTCGACGCCGAACCCGGCACGCCGCTGCTCTGGGCGCTGCGCGAGCAACTCGGCATGACCGGCACGAAGTACGGATGCGGCGTAGCGCAGTGCGGCGCCTGCAGCGTGCACATCGACGGGCAGGTGATGCGCTCGTGCGCGATCCCGGTGTCGGCGCTGAGCGCGAAGCAGCAGATCACCACCATCGAGGGCCTGTCGGCCGACGGCTCGCACCCGCTGCAGCGCGCGTGGGTGGCGTTCGACGTGCCGCAGTGCGGGTACTGCCAGTCCGGACAGATCATGGCGGCAGCAGCGCTGCTGCGTGCGAATCCCAGGCCCACGGATCGCGACATCGATGCGGCGATGACCAACATCTGCCGCTGCGGTACCTACCAGCGCATCCGCGCAGCGATCCACAGTGTCGCCGGTACTGCGAAGACGCCGGGCAACGGATCGGTGTGGCAGGTGGTCGACGGCGCGGACGCAGCGCGTCCCGTGCTGCTCGCGAGCGAGGCGGCGGCGGCCGGGCGTGTGGCCGACTCCGGCACGCGCAACGAAGCCTGATCCCGCCGCCATCGCCCGGAGACTGACACCATGACCGATACCTCGAACTCCTGCTCCCTCGATGCAGCGCCCGCCGACAGCGTGAACCGGTCGCCCGGCGCGGTTGCGGCGCCCGGCACTGCGGCCCGATCCCCGGCACAGCGCACGGGTCCGCGCGATCCGCGACGGCGGCGGTTCATCGTCGGCGGCACACTCGCCGGCGGTGGTCTCGCGCTCGGATTCAACGTTCCCTTCGGCGGGACCGCGGCCGCGCAGTCTGGCGACACCGCGGCCGTACCCGAGATCAATGCGTGGGTGGTCGTGCGACCCGACGACACCGTGGTCGTTCGCGTAGCCCGATCCGAGATGGGGCAGGGCACGCACACCGGCCTCGCGCAGCTGGTCTGCGAGGAACTCGAGTGCGACTGGAGCCGTGTGCGGCTCGAGGCGGTCACCGCCGGGCGCAACTTCGCGCGCAAGCGCGTCTGGGGCGACATGTCGACCGGCGGCAGCCGCGGCATCCGCACCTCGCACGACTTCGTGCGGCGGGGGGGCGCTGCAGCGCGCATCATGCTGGTGCAGGCGGCGGCGGACAGCCTGCAGGTCCCGGCCGCCGAGCTGACGGTGGCGCGCGGCGTGATCACGCACGCTGCGTCCGGCCGCAGCGTGCGCTACGGGGAAGTGGCTGCTGCGGCGGCGAAGCTCACCCCGCCGGACGCGAAGTCGATCGTGCTCAAGTCGCCGAAGCAGTGGCGCGTCGCCGGACAGCCGATGCGTCGGCTCGATACCGCACCGAAGGTCGACGGTCGGCAGATCTTCTCGATCGACGTGCGGCTGCCCGGCATGCTCAACGCGGCGGTCAGGCAGTGCCCGGTGTTCGGCGGGCGGCTGGTGAGCTTCGATCAGGCGAAGGTCACGGGCATGCCCGGCGTACGCGGTGTCGTGCGTGTCAACGACAGCACGGTGGCGGTAGTCGCAGACACGTGGTGGCGGGCGAAGACCGCGCTCGACGCATTGCCGATCGTGTGGGACGAGGGCGAGAACGCGAAGGTGTCGAGCAGGACGATCGATGCCCACCTGCGCACCGGGCTCACCTCGAACGATGCGTTCGCCGACAGCAATTTCGGCGACGCGCGCAAGGCGATCGCGGGGGCAGCGCGCCGCATCGAGGCGACCTACTCGGCGCCCTTCCTCGCGCACGCGACGATGGAGCCGATGGTCTGTACCGCCCGCATCAGCGCCGATCGCGGCGAGATCTGGGTGGCGACGCAGAATCAGGAACTGGCGCACGCCGCTCTCGCGGAGACCTCGGGGTTGCCGCTCGCGCAGTGCGAGGTCTACAACCACAATCTCGGCGGCGGCTTCGGGCGCCGGGTGACGGTGCCCGACTTCATCCGCCAGTCGGTCCTGATCGGCCGCCAGTTCCCGGGCGTGCCGGTCAAGCTGATCTGGAGCCGCGAGGAGGATCAGGCGCAGGACTTCTACCGTCCGATCTCGATGTGCAGGATGGAAGCGGGTGTGGACGAGAAGGGCGAACTGGTCGGCCTGCACGTGCGGGTGTCGGGTCAGTCGATCAACGCGGCGCTCAATCCCGGCGCGATCAAGGACGGCCGCGACGTGCGCCAGCTGCAGGGCATGTGGCAGGAGCCGGGCGATGCGCAGATCGGCTACACGGTGCCGAATCTGCTGATCGAGTACGCGATGCGCAACACGCACGTGCCGCCGGGGCCGTGGCGCGGGGTGAACACCACGCAGAACGGCATCTATCTCGAGTGTTTCATGGACGAGGTGGCGCGGCTCGCGAGGCGTGATCCGCTCGAGTTCCGGCGTGTGCTGATGAAGAACCATCCCAAGCATCTCGGGGTTCTGAACGCGACCGCGGAACGTGCCGGCTGGGGCAAGCCGCTGCCGCGCGGCGTGCATCGCGGCATCGCCCAGTTCATGGGCTACGCCAGCTACTCCGCAGCAGTGGCCGAGGTTTCGGTGAACGCGAAGAAGCAGATCAAGGTGCACCGGCTGGTGCTGGGTACCGACTGCGGGCATCAGGTCAATCCGGACCAGATCGCCGCCCAGGTCGAAGGCTCGGTCGCCTACGGCCTCACCGCGGCCTTCTACGGCGAGTGCACGGTGACCAACGGACGCATCAACGAGTTGAACTTCAACACCTACGAGATCATGCGGCTGGCCACGTTCCCGCGGGTGGAGACGGTGATCGCTCCGACCTGGGATTTCTGGGGTGGCGTCGGCGAGCCGACGATCTGTGTCACGGCACCCGCCGTGATGAATGCGATCGCCGCGGCGATCGGCAGGCCGGTACGCAGCACGCCGCTGAAGAACGAAGGCTTCACGTTCATCTAGCAGTGCGCCCGGCGGGCAGCAGGCCGGCTTCGAGCATCGACCGCGCAGCTGTCGTCGTCTGCGCGGTGCTGCTCGCTGCCGGTTGCGCCCGGGGCGGTCGCGACGCGGCACCGTTTGCGGTTCGCGGCGACGCGATCCCGCTCGCGCTCGCCGCCACCGCAGCCGACGCGGATCGTGGCCGCGAGATCGCGTTCGGACGCGACGGCAACTGCCTGCTCTGCCACCGCGTTCCCGATGCCGGCGGTCGGCCCATGGGCAATCTGGCACCGCCGCTCGACGGTGTGGCGAGCCGGCTCAGCGCGGGCCAGCTGCGCCTGCGCGTGGCTGACCCGGCGCGCGTGAATCGCGCGACAATCATGCCGCGCTACTTCGCGATCGACGGACTGCATCAGGTGGCAAACCAGTTTCGCGGCACCACGATTCTTTCGGCCGCGCAGATCGAGGACGTCGTCGCCTACCTGCTCACGCTGCGCTGAGCCTGCATGACGGCGCGATCGAGGACGACGAGATGACCTGCCCATGAGCTCGCAACGGCTTCGGCGCCAGTGGCTGGCCTGGCTCGCCCGATGCGCCGGGCTCGCCGCCACGCTGCCGCTCGCCGCAGGTGCCCGCGCGCAGATGCCGACGGCGCCGCCGCCGCTGGGTGCGGGCTACTCCTTGCTGCTGCCGAAGCTGACCGGCGGGGTTCCGGTGCGCGAAGGGCGGGTGCTGGTCGACACGCCGCCGCTCGCCGACAACGGACACTCGGTGGCGATGCGCGTGGTCGTCGACCGGGTGCCCGGCGCCGAGCCCCACGTGCGCAGCCTCACGCTGCTGTCCGACCGCAATCCGCGGCCGGTGATCCTCAAGGCCTACTTCAACGCGCGGTCGCCGCGCACCGAACTGGCCACTCGTGTACGGCTCAACGGCACGCAGCGCGTGCTGGCCCTGGCGGAGTTCTCCGACGGCACGTGGTGGAGCGGACACGCCGATGTCGTCGTCACCGAATCCGCCTGCCTGGACGGGTCCTGAGATGGTCGCGCGGGTACGGGTTCCGGAATCGGTGCGCCGCGGCGAGGTGTTCGACGTGCGCATCGTGATCCAGCACGTGATGGAGACCGGCTACCGGCTCGACCTGAGCGGCAGGCCGATTCCGCGCAACGTGATCAACCTGCTCGTTGCGCGCTACAACGGCAACGAGGTGTTTCGCGCCGAGCTGGGCTCGGGCGTCGCGGCCAATCCCTATCTGCAGTTCTGGATGACCGCCGAGACGAGTGGTCCGCTCGAGTTCAGCTGGATCGACGACGCGGGCGTCAAGGGCAGCGAACGCGT
>CANGUQ010000064.1 GCA_947456915.1 Betaproteobacteria bacterium | reverse complement strand
GGCGTGTCGCGCTACAACCTCTCGCCCGTGATCAACGTCTACGTGTCGGTGAACGGGACCGACCTCGCATCGGTCGCCGGCGAAGTACGCCGTCACGTCGCGGATCTGCGTCCGAAGCTGGCGCGCGGCAGCGACGTGCAGATCCGTGGCCAGGTGCAGACCATGCAGGAGTCGTTCACCGGGCTTGGCGTGGGCCTCGCGATGGCGATCGTGCTCGTCTATCTCCTCGTGGTGGTGAACTTCCAGTCGTGGACGGATGCCTTCATCATCGTGATGGCACTGCCCGCGGCACTGGCCGGGATCGCGTGGATGCTGTTTCTCACCGGAACGACGCTCAGCGTACCCGCGCTCACCGGCGCCATCATGACGATGGGGGTGGCCACGGCCAACAGCATCCTCGTGGTGGCCTTCGCCCGCGACCGGCTCGCCCAGGGTGTGCCGCCGCTGTCGGCCGCGCTCGAAGCGGGCGCCACGCGCATCCGGCCGGTGCTGATGACCGCGCTGGCGATGATCATCGGCATGATCCCGATGGCGCTGGGCGTGGGTGAAGGCGGCGAACAGAACGCCCCGCTCGGCCGCGCGGTGATCGGCGGTCTGCTGTTCGCAACCGTGTCCACGCTGTTCCTGGTGCCTGTGCTGTTCGGCGCCGTGTACCAGTTCGCTGCTCGCCGCGCCGCTGCACGCGAGGCGGCTGGCGCGACCGATCGTTCGGCGCCGGCCTCGCCGGCAGGCGCCACTCCGGAGGCCTGACCCGATGTCCGAAGAGCGCCACCGCCCGCTGGCGATCCATCCGATCGAGGACGTGGATCCCGCCACGCTGCCCGGGCGCCGGGCGACGCTCGTGCGTGCGAGGTGGCTCACCCTGGCCGTGCTGGTTCTGCTTGCGGTGGGCGGTGCGGCGAGCTGGGTGAAGCGCAGCGAAGCCGCTGCTGCGCTGGCTGCCGGCACGCCCGAACTCGGCCGCCTCTACGTGCGCGTCGCCCAGCCGCGCGTGGCCGACAAGGGACAGACCGTGCAGCTGCCCGGCACGCTCCAGGGATACACGCAGGCGCCGATCGCCGCGCGCGCGAGCGGCTATCTGAAGCGGTGGCACCGCGACATCGGCAGCCGGGTGCAGGCGGGCGAACTGCTCGCCGAGATCGAGACTCCCGAGGTCGACCAGCAGCTCACCCAGGCGATCGCCGCGCGCGAGCAGGCCGCCTCCAGCCTCGCGCTCGCCACCAGCACGCTGCAGCGCTGGGAAGCCCTGCGCAAGAAGGACGCCGTGTCGCAGCAGGACCTCGACGAGCGGCGCAGCACCGAGGCGCAGGCGCGCGCGAATCTCGCCGCGGCCGACGCGAACGTCGCGCGGCTGCGCCAGCTCGAGGGTTTCAAGCGCGTGGTGGCGCCGTTTGCCGGCGTGATCACCCGCCGCAACGTCGACGTCGGCGACCTGATCGACGCCGGGGGCGGCGCAAGCCGCGCGCTGTTCGTGCTGTCGCAGACCGACCCGCTGCGGGTGTACGTGAACGTCCCGCAGTCCTATGCCCACCTCGTGCGTGCCGGCCAGACGGTGGAGGTCACGCAGGCGGAACTGCCCGGGCGCAGTTTCTCCGGCCGCGTGATGCGCACCGCCGGTGCGATCGACCCCGCCACTCGCACGATGGTGGCCGAGGTCAACCTGCCCAATCGCGACGGGGTACTGCTGCCGGGCGCCTTCGTCAACGTGGCGCTGCCGCTGCAGGCGAGCGAACTGCTGCTGCTGGAGACCAACGCGCTGATCTTCGGCGGCGAGGGCATCCGTGTCGCCAGCGTCGATGCACAAGGCGTGGTCACCTTGCGCCCGGTGCGGCTGGGCCGCAATCTCGGCCCGCTCGTGCAGGTGCTCGAGGGTGTGTCGCGCGAGGAACGGGTCGTGCTCAACCCGCCGGACTCCCTCGGCACGGGCGACCGGGTGAGCATCGTCACCACGCCGCCGCGGGGCGCGCCGGGCAAGGACGGGAGCAAGGACGGGAACAAGGAAAGCGGCAAGGCGGGTGAAAAGGCTGCCGCGGCCGCGCCCGAGCCGGCGACACCGGGCAAGGCCGTACCGGAGAAGAGCAAGCCGTGAGCGCACGCCGGCGCCTGCTCGGCGCGCTCGCCCTGCCGTTGCTGCTGCCGGCCTGCCGCTCGGGGCCGCAGTACCAGCCTCCCGCGCTCGACATGCCCGCAGGCTGGCGGGTGGAGCCGCCGTGGCGCCAGGCGACGCCCGATGACCGCCGCTCGCGCGGACCGTGGTGGACACGGTTCGACGACCCGCAGCTCGATGCCCTGCAGCAGCAGGCACTTGCCGCCAGCCCGACGCTGGCAGCCGCTGCCGCGCGGCTCGCTGCGGCTGGCGCACAGCTCGATGTGGCGATCGCCGCGCGCTATCCGCAACTCGGTGCATCGCTGCGCGACCAGCGACTGCGCATCTCCTCCGAGCGCCCGATCACCCGCTACAACACGCCGCAGTACGCGACGGCGCAGTCGGACTTTCTGGGCCTCCTGGGCGCAAGCTACGAACTGGATCTCGCCGGCCGCGTGAGTGCCCTGGTCGAGGGCGCACGCGCAAGCGCTGCGCAGTCGGCAGCGGAATTCGAGAACGTGCGCCTCGTGCTCACCGCCGATCTGGCCACCGCCTATTTCAACCTGCGCGCGATCGACGTCGAACTGGACGCGGTGCAGCGCGCGATCGCGCTGCAGCGCCGCTCGCTTGCCTACGTGCAGTCGCGCCATGCGCTGGGTGCAGCATCCGGCGTGGACCTCGCCCAGCAACAGGCGGTGCTCGACTCGACTCTCACGCAGGTGGATCTGCTGCGCCGCCAGCGCGTGCCGTTCGAGAATGCCATCGGCACGCTCAGCGGCACGCCTGCTCCACTGTTCCAGCTGCCGCCGCAGCCTCATGCCCTGCGGCCGCCTGAAGTCCCGATCGGTGTGCCCTCGGACCTGCTCGAGCGCAGGCCCGATGTGGCGGCGGCCGAGCGCGCGATGGCGGCCGCCAACGCGCAGATCGGCGTGACCGAAGCCGCCTTCTATCCGAGCATTGCGCTGGGCGGGACCTACGGCAGCCAGAGCCGCGACCTGGCGACGCTGTTCTCCACCCCCGCGCTGGTGTGGACACTGGGCGCATCGGCCGCGCTCGCGCTGTTCGACGGCGGACGGCTGCGCGCACTGTCCGCGACTGCGAAGGCAGGGTACGAACTTTCGGTCGCGAACTACCGGCGAGTCGTCCTCGCCGCGATGCAGGAAGCCGAGGACGGCATCCTCGGCCTCGCTGCGCTCGAGCGTGCGCACACGCAGGCGCTCGCCGCGGTGACGAGCGCGACGCGGGTGCTGGAACTCGCCAATGCGCGCTACGAAGGGGGTATCGCCAACTCGCTCGAGGTGATCGTTGCGCAGCAGGCGCTGCTCGGCACCGAACGGCTCGCCGCGCAGATCCTCGGCCAGCGCATGCTCGCCTCGGTATTCCTCGTGCGCGCGCTCGGCGGCGACTGGGCAGGCTTCACTGCTTCGGCCGCAGATCCGTCAGTTCCGACAGCGGCAACCGCAGCGACTCGGGCGCCTGCGGCGCGCTGAGCGCGCTGCGGCACGGCCCTGCCTGCCGCGGCTCTCCGGCGCGAGAATCGCGGTGCACGGGCATGCGCGAGCCGACGGCGAGAGCGCGGCAGGCAGATCACCACGACGATCCGCTGGCTCGCCCCGGTCGATGCCCGGCGACCGATCGGCACCGCCCCGCTTCCGAAGCAGCGAGGGCCGCTTGCGCGGCCCTCGCCCCTCGACTGTGTCCTGCCCCCGGGCTCAGCCGGCGGCGCGGTCTTCGGCGAAGATGTCCTTCTTGTGATTCTCCGGCACGAACAGCACGCCGATGACGAAGGTCATCAGAGCGATCGCGATCGGATACCACAGACCGAAGTAGATGTCTCCGGTCTGCGCGATCATCGCGAAAGCGGTCGCCGGCATCAGCCCACCGAACCAGCCGTTGCCGATGTGATACGGCAGCGACATGCCGGTGTAGCGAATGCGTGTCGGGAACAGTTCCACCAGCGCCGCTGCGATCGGCCCGTACACCATGGTGACCAGGATCACGAGGTAGGTCAGCATCAGCACCAGCGGGAAGGCCTGGGCACCGAACACGCCGAAGAAACCTTCGAGCTTGACCGTCTCCTGATGCGGCTTGCCCGGCGGCGGATAACCGGCCGCAGCCAGCGCCTCGTTGAGCGCCTTGGAGAATCCCGATGCTGCCGCCTTGAGGTCGGCGCCCGAAAGTTTGGAAGCGTCGTAGGACGGGATCACCGTGCCGCCGACGCTCACGCTCGCCACGGTTCCGGGCGGAGCATTCTGCACGGAGTAGTTCACCGAACTGCGGGCGAGCGCGGCCTTGAGCACGTCGCAGGAACTGGTGAACTTCGCCGTGCCGGTCGGGTTGAACTGGAACGAGCAGTCCCCCTTGACATCGGCGGTCACCACCACCTGCGTCGAACGCTGCGCGCGATCGAGCGCCGGGTTGGCCACTGCCGTGATCGCCTTGAACAGCGGGAAGTAGGTCAGCGCTGCCAGCAGGCATCCGGCCATGATGATCGGCTTGCGGCCGATGCGGTCGGAGAGCACGCCGAACACGATGAAGCCGCCGGTGCCGAGAATCAGCGCCCACGCGATCAGCACGTTCGCGGTGAACATGTCGACGCGCAGGATGCTCTGCAGGAAGAACAGCGCGTAGAACTGACCCGTGTACCAGACCACTGCCTGACCGGCAGTGAGGCCGAACAGCGCGAGCAGCGCGAACTTCGCGTTGCGCCACTGGCCGAACGCCTCGGCGATCGGCGCCTTGGAGTGGGTGCCCTCGGCCTTCATCTTCTTGAACGCGGGCGACTCCTCCATCTGCAGCCGGATCCACACGGAGATCGCGAGCAGGAAGATCGACACGAGGAACGGGATGCGCCACCCCCACGCAGCGAAGTCCTGCTCGCCGACGACGCTGCGTACGCCGAGGATCACCATCAGCGAAAGCAGCAGACCGAGGGTCGCGGTGGTCTGGATCCAGCTCGTAAAGAAGCCGCGGCGCCCGTGCGGGGCGTGTTCGGCAACATAGACCACTGCCCCGCCATACTCCCCGCCCAGTGCGAGCCCCTGCAGCATGCGCAGGGCGATCAGGATGATCGGCGCCGCGGCACCGATCGTCGCGTAGCTCGGCAGCACGCCCACCAGAAAGGTGGACACGCCCATGATCAGGATGGTGATCAGGAAGGTGTACTTGCGCCCGACCAGATCCCCGAGCCGGCCGAACACGAGCGCGCCGAAGGGACGGACGAGAAACCCCGCGGCAAACGCGAGCAGCGCGAACACGTTCCGGGTGGCTTCAGGAAACGACGAGAAGAACTGCGCGCCGATGATCGCGGCAAGCGAACCGTACAGATAGAAGTCGTACCACTCGAAGATGGTCCCAGCGGAAGAGGCGAGAATCACTCGCTTCTCCTCGCGCGTCATCGGTCTGCGGCGCACGTCGCCTGTTCCGGCGTGGGTGGCTGTCGTCATGTCTCCCCCTTGCGATGTCTGTAGATCTGTCGTCGTTGCGCGTCGACGGTCCGAGGCTGACCCTGCCAGCTGTCCGCATCCGCAGGCGCTGACGCGCTGCATACGCCGCCGAGGCACCACGGCACTATAGAAACGGGAACACAAAGCCACAATATGAAAATTCTTACCCGCCCGTCACCTTGACACACCAGTCATGGTGAGGCTGTCGCGGATCATCGCCGCTTTGCTGCCTGAACGGGCGGGCGCGAGTGCGCCGGCACCGCTGCCCGACGACTGCGCGGCGCGATCGATGCGCGGGCTTGAGGCGGCAGGCTGGTTCGCGACAAGCTGCCGGCCGCGGCTTCGCCTGCCTTATGATCTCGACAGATTCATTTCCAGAAGCGAGTCATGCGATGCTCCGTGCTCCTGTCCTGATGCGCGCTTGCAGCGGCAGCGGCGCTGCTGCAGCGGCACTTTCCGGCGGCGCCGACCTGCCCCGCTTCATCCTGCGGCTGCTCATCGCGGCGCTGGGCGTGGGCAGCGTCGTGGCGACCTCCGTCGCCGCACAGTCGTTCCCGGCACGCCCGATCCGGCTGGTCGTGCCCAGCGGTGCCGGCGGGGTCACCGACATCCTCGCCCGCGCCATCGGGCAGCGGCTGACCGAACGCCTCGGTCAGCAGGTGCTGGTCGACAATCGCCCGGGGGCGAGCGGTATCGTCGGTTCGCAGATCATCGCGGCAGCTGTGCCCGACGGCCACAACCTGCTGATGGTCTTTCCGTCGCACGTGGTCAATCCCAGCCTCTACGCGAAGCTGCCCTACGACACGATCAGGGCGTTTGCACCGATCACCATGGTCAGCGCAGTGTCGACGACGCTGCTGGTGCCGGGCAACTCGAAGGCGAAGACACTGCCCGAGCTGATCGCGCTCGCGAAGGATCCGGCATCGAACATCAACTACGGCTCGGTCGGACGCGGCAGCATCGGCCACCCCGCCACCGAGATGCTGGCAACCTCGACCGGCATGAAGGTGACGCACATCGCCTACAAGGGCAGCCCGCAGATCCTGAGCGCCCTGTTGAACGGCGAGATCCAGATGTACATGATCGCGTCCGTCGGCGCTGCGCTGCCGCACATCCAGTCCGGACGGCTGCGCGCACTCGGGGTCAGTACCGCGAAGCGGCTGCCTTCGCTGCCCGACGTTCCCGCCGTCGCGGAGTCCGTGCCGGGCTTCGAGGCGCTGGGCTGGAACGGCCTGCTCGCGCCTGCCGCCACGCCGGCGGCGGTGATCGACCGTCTGCACCGCGAGGTCGTACAGACGGTGAACACGGCGGACTTTCTCAAGCTGCTGGCGAACGAGGGCGCCATGCCGGTCGGCAACTCGCCGGCCCAGTTCGCCGCGGTGATCCGGGCCGACATCGCCAAGTGGGCGCGCGTGATCCGGCAGGCCGGCATCAGCCCGGAGTAGATTCGCCCACCTGCGCCGCCGATCACGACGCCGCGCCACATTCACGGAATACGCCCATGCCCTATCTCGAACTCCCGGACGTGAAGCTCTTCTATCGGATCGACGATTTCACCGACGCCTGGACGACTCCGGAGACCGTACTGTTCGTGCACGGCTTCACCGAAACCAGCGACGCGTGGCGGGCCTGGGTGCCGCACTTCTCGCGCCGCTACCGGATGATCCGCATCGACCAGCGCGGCTTCGGCAGGTCGGGGCCGGTCGCCGAGGATTTCCCGCTGTCGACCGAACTCTTCGTCGACGATCTGGTGCGCATCGTCAATCACGTGGCGGGCGGCCCGGTGCACCTGGTGGGCGGCAAGAGTGGCGGCATCAGCGTGGCGATGCTCGCGGCCACCCGTCCCGATCTGGTGAAGTCGATCACGCTCGCCAGTTCCATCGTCACCCCGCCTGGCGGCGAGGGCTGGATCGAGCACATGGAGCGGCACGGCATGCGCAGCTGGGCCCGCAAGACGATGCGAAACCGCCTCGGCAGCCAGTTGCCCGAACGCGGCATCGACTGGTGGGTCGACATGATGGGGGCCACTGCCCTGTCGACTGCCAAGGCCTATCTGCGCTGGGTCGGCGGCATCGACATCCGCGAAGACATCAAGCGCATCCAGTGCCCGACGCTGGTCATCGGCACCCACGCCCGGGGCAAGGACCGCACGGCGCTCTCCGCGTGGCAGCAGACGATACCGGACTCGACGCTGGCGATCGTGCCGATCGACGGCTATCACGCCGCCGGCACCGACCCGGATGCGACCGCGAAGGTGACGCTGGACTTCCTCGCGGGTCTCGCCTCCCGGGTCTGACCGCCCGGCTGGCGGCTGCGAGCACGAACCTCGGCGGTGCCGGGTCGGGCCAGCGCCTGTCGGCTCCCGTCGCAGCCGGACCGGCCACCGGGGCGCCGCGCAGCATCGCCCCCCTGAGGAACATCGGCCGTCGCGGCTGCGCCGACGGACAGTGAGCGCGGCCGCGCACGGCTCTCGAGCCGGCACGCTGCGCCGTCGACGCTCGCGGGTTACTGCGGCTCCCCCGACGTCGGCACCAGCCCGGCGACGAACTCGACGAACGCCCGGACCCGCGACGAGAGCTGGCGGCTGGGCAGGTAGACTGACGAGACTGGCGGACCGTCGGTCGCGTAGTCATCGAGCACCGTGCGCAACCTGCCCGCCGCGACCGCCTGTGCCGCGAGGAAGGTCGACACGAACACGATTCCGGCCCCCGCCACCGCGAGGTCGATCAACGCTTCGGAATTGTTGATGTTGAACCGGCCATTCACCGGCACCGACATGGGTACGCCGTCGCGGGCGAAGAGCCAGGGACGATAGCGCCCGCTCCGCGGCAGCCAGTAGGGCAGGCACTGGTGCGCGGCGAGGTCCTCTGGAGAGCGCGGTGCGCCGTGGCGGGCAAGGTAATCGGGCGACGCGCACGCCACGAACCGGATCGCACAGATGCGACGGGCGATCACCCGCGAGTCCGGGACCTCGCCGATGCGCAGCGACACATCCAGCCCCTCCTCGGCCAGATCGACGACACGGTCCGACATCTCGATGTCGATGGCAAGCTGCGGATGGGCATCGAGAAATCGCGGCAGCGCGGGCAGCACCACCACCCGCCCGAAACCCACCGGCATCTGGACGCGCAGGCGCCCACCCAGCGTGACCCGCCGGCTCGACAGTACGTCCTCGGCCTCCTGCGCCTCCAGCAGGATCTGGCGGCACCGGGCGAGGAAGGCCTGGCCGTCGTCGGTCAGGCTGACCTTGCGTGTAGTGCGGTTCAGCAGACGCACCCCGAGCCGGGCCTCGAGACGGGCAAAGCCCTTCGACGCCGCCGGCACCGAGATGCCGAGCTGGCGGGCGGCGATCGAAAAACTGCGCGTGTCGGCCACGCGGACGAACAACGCGATGGAACTGAGGCTGTCCAGCATATTCTGTTAACTGCTTGTTAATAGTGTTGTGAAGTCTAGTCCATGTATCTCGCTCGCAGAAGGCACTATCGTGCTCGATAGCTGCGGACAGCCAGTGCAGCGAAGGATCGGATCCATCCACCCTCCCTGACACTGCGACGGGCTGGCGGATGCGGCGCCGACCCCACAATGGATCACCCCAGCAAGGAGGAGCCAGTCGATGAGCGCGAGCCAGCCGCCGCTGCTGCCCGACGCCACCCGCACGCTTGCCAGCTTCGGCGCGAACCTTCGCTACGAGGACCTGCCTGCGGACGTGGTGGCACGCATCAAGACCAGCGTGCTCGATTCGCTCGGCTGCTGCCTGTTCGGATCGACGCTGCCATGGACCCGCAAGGTGGCCGCCCTCGCCGGGCGCGAGGAGGCGCGCGGGGTGGCTTCGATGATCGGCCTGGGCCGCCGCACTTCGCCGTCGCTCGCGGCACTCGTCAACGGCCTGGCTGGCCACGCCTTCGAACTGGACGACATCCACAAGGAGTCGATCGTGCACGCCGGCTCGATCGCCACGCCCGTTGCGCTGGCGCTGGCGGAACAGCGTGGCACCACCACCGGCGCCGAGTTCATCACCGCGATGGTTGCAGGCTACGAGATCGGCCATCGCGTGGGCAGCGCGGCCACGATGAGCCTGTTCTTCCGCGGCTTCCATCCGCAGGGCACCTCGGGCGTGTTCGTCGCCGCAGCCACCGCTGCGCGCATGCTGGGCCTTGATGCCTCTGCCTTCCAGCATGCGCTGGGCATCGCCGGCTCGCAGGCGGGCGGGCTGATGGCCGCGCAGGAAGGCGCGATGGTCAAGCGATTCCACTGCGGCCGCGCTGCCCAGAGCGGCATCTACTCCGCCGATCTGGCGCGCGACGGCTTCACCGGCATCACCGACGTACTGGAGGCCGCCTACGGCGGTTACCTCAGCAGCTACTCCGACAAGCCGAACCCCGCGCGGCTCACCAACGATCTCGGCAGCCAGTGGGAAACCCTGGCCGTGGGCTACAAGCCGCACGCCAGCGTCACCAGCATCCACAGCGCACTCGATTCGATGAAGGCGATCATGGCCGAGCAGCGACTGGCGGCCGACGACGTTGCCCGGGTCGAGGCCGGACTGTCGCCGATGACGCACGTGCACTGCGCGTGGGCATACAAGGCGCAAGGCGTGACGGCGGCGCAGATGAACCTGTTCTTCGGCCTGGCGGTGATCGCCGAGGACGGCGTGGCATTCACCGAACAGTTCCGGGAGGACCGGCTGGCGGATCCGCGACTGCTCGACTTCATCGGGCGCATCAGCGCACACGTCGATCCGGAGATCGAGCAGATGGGCGCGCCGTTTCGCCACGCCTCCCGACTGCGGGTGACCACGCGCGACGGGCGAGTCTTCGAGAAACTCGCGCTGCATCGGCGAGGCAGTCCGGAGAACCCCATCGGCCACGACGAGATCGAGGCGAAATTCCGCGCGGTGGTTGCCCCGTGCATGAGCGCCGCCGACGCGCAGCGCATCGTCGACGTGGTCAACCGCCTGGAGACGCTCGAGTCGATGGCGCCGCTGATCCGGCTGGTGGCGGTGGACCTGGACGCGCAGGGTTCGCGCTGATGACGCTGCCGGCCTACGAGGTGCTCGCGATCAGGTACGCGACCCGGCCCGCGCGGCGGGTGGCGAACTTCGTCGGCGGCGACCCGCACGACGTCGACATGCCGATGGACTATTTCGTGTGGTCTATCCGCGACGCTCGGCGCACGGTGGTGGTGGACACCGGTTTCGCGCACGACATGGCGGTCAAGCGCCATCGCACGCTGCTGCGCACGCCGCGCGAGGCGTTCGCACTGGTCGGCATCGACACGGCCGCAGTCGCCGACGTGATCATCACCCACTTCCACAACGACCACGTCGGCACCTTCGACACCTTTGACCGGGCGACCTTTCACGTGCAGGACGACGAGATGGCGTTCACCACCGGTCGCATGATGCTTCACGAGCAGTTCAGCCGCCCGTACGAGCCCGATCACGTCGCCGGCCTGATCCGCCTCGTCTACGAGGACCGCGTCGAGTTTCACGACGGCGACGGCGAGGTTGCTCCGGGCATCAGCGTGCATCGCATCGGCGGCCACACCGCCGGGCTGCAGGTGGTGCGGGTGCACACGGCCCGCGGCTGGGTCGTGCTCGCCTCCGACGCGAGCCACTACTACGAGCACTTCGAGCGAGGCCGGGTGTTTCCGCTGGTGCATCACATGGGCGAGACGATCGACGGCTACCGGCGACTCAGGCAGCTCGCCTCGTCGCCCCGGCACGTCGTGCCCGGGCACGATCCGCTCGTGCTCGAACGCTACCCGGCGCCGTCGGAGGCGTTGCGCGGCATCGTGGCGCGGCTGGATGCCGATCCGGTCGACGGCACCCGTTGATCCCCTGATCCGGTTCACCGCAGGAGAACCCATGCTGCACAACCGTTCGTCGTCGCGTGTCACGCGCATCCGGCTCGCCCTGTCCGCCTCGGGCGCGGCGCTGCTCTCGGCTGCGCTGCTGGCCTGCACCGGCATCGCCGCCGCGCAGGACTACCCGTCCAGGCCGATCCGTCTCGTCGTGGGCTTCCCGCCGGGAGGCTCGAACGATCTGGTCGCCCGGGTCATCGCACCGCGGCTCGCAGAGTCGCTGGGCGCGCCGGTGGTCATCGAGAACCGGCCCGGCGCGAACGCGACGATCGGCACCGCATTCGTGGCCACCGCCGCGCCCGACGGTTACGTGCTGACGCTGGGCAGCGTGAGTCCGCTCGTGCTCAGCCCCTTCACCTACGAGAAGCTCGCCTACGACACCCAGCGCGACTTCGCCGGCGTCAGCACGGTGGCGCTGACGCCCGAGGTGATTGCGCTGCACCCGTCGGTGCCAGTCAGGACGATGAAGGAACTGATCGCCCTTGCCCGCAAACGCCAGATCTCGCTCGGCTCGGCCGGCAATGGCGGCCTGCCGCACCTGGCGATCGAGCTGCTGAAGAACGCGTCGAAGACACCGTTCCTGCACGTTCCGTTCAAGGGCGCCGCACCGGCGGTCTCCGATGCCGTGGCCGGCCACATCGACGGGATCATCATGGACCTGCCTGCCGCGTCGACGATGATCCGCGAGGGCCGGCTGCGCGCGATCGCGATCACCAACTCCAGCCGCAGCCCGGTGCTGCCGGACACCCCGACCTCGGTGGAACAGGGATTTCCGGCCGTCAACGCGGTGAACTGGTTTGCACTGATGGCCCCGGCGAAGACGCCGCGTCCGGTGCTCGATCGGCTGCACAAGGCGCTCATCGGCGTGACCCAGCTCGCCCCGGTGCGCGAGCAGTTCGCGAAGATGGGCATCGAGCCGTTCACGCAGCCGTCACCGGACGCCTTCGCCCGCTTCCTCGCCGACGAGATGGTGCGCTGGGGCGCGCTGGTCAAGTCGTCCGGCGCAAAGGCGAGCGACTGAGATGGATGGGGTCGACGACCCTGCAGCCGCCGGGCTGTCGCCTG
>CANGUQ010000063.1 GCA_947456915.1 Betaproteobacteria bacterium | reverse complement strand
GGCGCCCGGCTGCAACGACTGCCATTCGGACAATATAATGCACGCACACAAGAGACGCCGGGACGGGACGGAGGTCGCGTGCAGCACCATCGCAGCCGACGCCACAGGTACCGCAGCCGAGGAAGCCGCGCATGCAAGCCGCGCCTGAAGTGCTCTGGGAGGTCGCGGGGCAGGTAGTCGTGATCACGATCAACCGCCCCGACCGTCGCAATGCGGTCGACAATGCCGTCTGTCGCCAGCTCGCCGAAGCGTTTGCGCGCTTCGATGCGGATCCCGCGTTGCGGGTGGCGATCCTCACCGGCGCCGGAGACAGGGCATTCTGCGCCGGGCGCGATCTGCAGGAGGTTGCCGACGACGCGCCGCGCCTGCCGCTGCCCGTCCTCGACGATACCGTTCGCGTATCGAAGCCCGTGATCGCGGCCGTCAATGGCAGCGCCGTGGGTGGCGGGTGGATCTTCGCCCAGATGTGCGACCTGTGCATCGCCGCCGACACCGCCACGTTCAGCATCGCCGAGGCGAGGGTCGGGCGAGGGCTGCACTGGACACCGCCGCTCGTGCACATGATCGGCAGCCGGATCGCGCTCGAGCTGATGATCACCGGAGCGACGATCGACGCGGCGCGGGCACTGCAGATCGGATTCGTGAATCGCGTGGTGCCCGCGGCGCGGCTGCGCGAGGCGGCGTTCGCGCTCGCTGAAGAGGTGGTGGCGTGCGCCCCGCTGTCGGTCGCCAACGCGCGAGCGATGGTACGCCACGCGATCAACATGGGCGCGACGCAGGCGCTGGAGGTCGGGCGGCAGTTGTCGGTGCCGCTCTATGCGAGCGAGGACTCGCGCGAGGGGCCGCGCGCGTTCCGCGAACGGCGCAAGCCGCAATGGAAGGGAAGGTGAACGCGATGCCGGAGGCAGCCGAGGGGGCAGGCGGATTCAGGACGATCCGTTACGAGCTGGTGCAGGTCGGAGAGACGTTCATGTCCGACGACCTGCTGGTGAAGCCCGAGGACGTCGAGACGTTCGCGTTCGCCGTCGACGACCACGATCCGTGGTGGTTCGCCGGGTCGCCCCTGGGCACGCCGGCCGCGCATCCGGTGCTGCTCGGCAATCAGGCGCTGATGATGCGCCACAGCCGCTACATCGTTCCCGCGGGGCTGCACGCGAAGATGCAGTTCGAGTTCCTGGAGCCGGTGCGCGTCGGCATGCGCGTGCGCACCTACGGCAAGGTCATCGACAAGTTCGTGAAGCGCGATCGTTTCTACATGGTCACGCAGTTCGAGACGCGCAACGAGGCGGACGGCACGGTGCTCACCCGCGGCCAGTTCACCCAGATGCTGTTCGATTGAGGTCCATGATGTCTCTGGTGTCCGCAAGCTCCATCACCGTCGGCGATCAGCTGCCGCCGCTCGCGAAGACGATATCGCAGCGGCAGATCGACGCCTACTCCGGCGTGCGACCGCACTCCATCCACACCGACGCGGACTGGGCGCGCAGCAAGGGATTCGCGGCGCCGCTCGCCCAGGGCATGATGTCGACCGCGTACGTGTCGCAGATGATGGTGCGGCTGCTCGGCGAGGGCTTCATCCGCGGCGGACGCATTTCCGTGTCGTTCACCAGGCCGGTGATGGCGGGCGACACGCTCACCGTGCACGGCGCGGTGCGCGCGCTGGAGCGCGAGGAGGGCGCCACGCGCGTCACCGTCGAGTTCTGGATCGACAACCAGCGCGGCGAGCGGACGCTGGTCGGCGAAGCCAGCGGTCTCGCAGCGTGAGCGCCGGCGAGGAGGCGGCAGAGGCGCCCGTGCGCGTCGCAGCGAAAGCGCCACCGCGCCCGTATACGGATCTGTCACGGCTGTTCGCCCCGCGCTCGGTCGCCCTGGTGGGCGCTACCGATCATCCGTCCAACTTCGGCGGCCGGGTGTTCCGCGCGATGCTGGGCTTCGGCTATCCCGGTGCGGTCTACCCGGTGAACCCGCGGCTGAAGGAGATCTACGGGCGGACCTGCTACGCCTCGCTCGCGGAGCTGCCGGAAGTGCCCGATCACGTGGGCATCATCGTCTCCACCGCGCGCGTGTTCGACATCCTTGCCGACTGCGCAGCGCTGGGCGTGCCGTTTGCGACCGTCTACAGCGCGGGCTTCGCGGAGACGGGAACGCCCGAGGGCATCGAGCGTCAGGCGCGGCTGATCGCCTTCGCGCGCGAGTCGGGCATGCGGATCATGGGCCCGAACTGCAACGGGGTGATCAACTTCGTCGACGCGTTCGCGATGACATCGACGGGCGCCATCCGGGGGCCGCGCCGGCCTGCCGGGAACGTCGGCGTGATCAGCCACAGCGGCGGGCTCGGACAGATCACCGTGATGTGGCGCGCGCAGTGCGCCGGCCTCGGCATCACCTACGAGGCGAGTTGCGGCAACGAGGCCGATCTCGACACGCTCGATTTCGCGCGGTTCATGCTGCGCTCGGAATCCACCGACATCGTGCTGATGGCGGTCGAAGGCTTCAAGGATGGCGCCAAGCTGCAGGAGGTCGCGCGCGAGGCGCTGGAGCGCGAGAAGCCGATCGTCGTGCTCAAGCTCGGACGCACCGAGGCGGGCAGCCGGGCAGCCGCGTCGCACACCGGCGCGCTCGCCGGTCTCGACGACATCTACGCTGCGGCGTTCCGGCAGTACGGGCTGATCCGCGTGAACACCTGCAACGAGCTGTACGAGACGGCGATCCTGCTGCGTCGGCGTCGCTGGCCGAGCGGGCGGCGTGTGGCCTCGGTCGCCGCGACCGGCGGCAACATCGTCCACCTGGCCGACATGGGATCCGATCAGGGCATCGAGTGGCCGGAGTACACCCCGCACACGCAGGAGGTTCTGCGCGGGCTTCTGCCGGGGTACGGCAGCGACATCCTCAACCCGAGCGATCTCACGTCGCTCGCCACCGGCGAGCCGGCGATGTTCAGCAAGGCGCTCGACACGATCGTCGCCGATCCGGGCATCGACGCGGTCGCCCCGATCTTCGCGTTCGTCACGCGCAAGCAGATCGAGCACGGGGTGCAGTTCGTCAACGCGTGCCCGAAGCCTGCAGCCATGATCTGGATCGGCGGCTGCACGGACAGCGAGGAGCCGAAACCGGAGGACCTGGTGGCGGCCGGCGTGCCCGTCTACCGCGATGCGCTCCCGTGCATGCGTGCGCTTCGCGCCGCGGCGGATTTCGGTGCGCGCCTCGAGGCATTCCGCAGCGGTGCCGATCTGCCTCGGCGGCCCGAGGGCATCGCACCTGCGAGCGCTCGCGCGAAGCTGCTGGCGGCAGGGACGACGCTGACCGAGCGCGAGGCGAAGGCCGTGCTGGTCGACTACGGGTTCCCGGCAACGCGCGAGTTCCTCGCGCGCGACCCGGCGCAGGCCGTGGCGCAGGCGCGCGCGATCGGCGGGCCCGTCGCCCTCAAGATCGACTCGCCGGACATTGCGCACAAGACCGAAGCGGGCGGAGTGCGGCTCGGCGTGCGCGGCGATGCCGCGGTCGACGAGGCGTGGCAGCAGATCGTCGAGTCGGCGCGGCGCTACGCCCCGGACGCCCGCATCAACGGGGTGCTGGTCCAGGAGATGGCGGCGAGCGGCGTCGAGATGATGCTCGGCGTCATCCGCGATCCGGTATTCGGTCCGGTGGTGGTGGCCGGCCTTGGCGGGATCCACGTCGAGGTCCTGCGCGACGTCGCCTACCGGGTGGCGCCGGTGACGCCGGCCGAGGCGCGCAGCATGCTCGACGGGCTGCGCGGACGGCGGCTGCTCGACGGCGTGCGCGGGATGCCGCCGCGCGACGTCGATGCCGTGGTCGACCTGGTGGTGCGTCTGTCCTGGTTTGCCCACGACTGCGCGGACCTGATCGACGAGATCGACATCAATCCCGTCGTGGTACTGGAGGCTGGCAGCGGCACACGGGTGGTGGATGCGCTGATCGTGCGCGACCCGGCCGCCCGAGCGTAGCGAGGTCAGCCCGGTCCACCGGGCAGCGAGCGGTGCACGACACCGCGAAGGAGGCGGCGATGAAACCTCGGTCGGCATTGCGGAGCGTGGCGGTGGTGGGCTGGAGTGTCGTGGCGACGGTCGCAGCGGGTACTGCGATGGCCCAGGCATGGCCGGTGAAGCCCGTGCGCGTGGTCAACCCGTTCAGCCCGGGCGGTTCGCTCGACCTGGTCTCGCGGTCCGTCGCCAAGGTGATGAGCTCGGAACTCGGGCAGGCGGTGTTCGTGGAGAACCGGCCCGGGGCGGGCGGCAATCTCGGCATCGAGTTCGTCGCGAAGGCGCCGCCTGACGGCTACACGCTGCTCGCCGTCCAGAGCAGCATCACGATCAACCCCAGCCTGCAGAAGCAGGTGCCCTACGACCCGGTGAAGGACTTCGAGCCGGTGTCGAAGATGTCTGCCTACGTCTTCTTTCTCGCGGTACATCCGTCGACCCAGGCGCGCTCGGTCCCCCAGTTGATCGCGCTCGCCCGCGCACGTCCCGGCCAGCTCACCTATGCGTCGGTGGGAATCGGCAGCGGCACGCACCTGGCCGGAGCGCTGTTCGAGTCGCTCACCGGCGTGAAGATGACGCACGTGCCGTACAAGGGCAGCGGTCCTTCGCTGATCGACGTGGTGGGCGGGCACGTGTCGATGACCTTCGGCAGCACTTCGGTGCTGCCGTACGTGCAGGCGAAGAAACTGGTCCTGCTCGGGGTTTCGGGCACGAAGCGATCGCAGTTCGTGCCGGACGTCCCGACGATCGCGGAGTTCGTCCCGGGCTACGAGATTTCGGCGTGGAACGCGATGTTCGCGCCTGCAGGCACGCCGGCACCGATCGTCGCCCGGCTGAACCAGCTGGTACACCAGGGTCTCGCCCACCCGGAGACCCGTGCGGTGATGGAGGCCCAGGGCCTCGATGCGACGCCGAGCACGCCGCAGGAACTCGGCGAGCTGGTGCGCACGGAACTGGTCAAGTGGTCGAAGATGATCCGTTCCGCGGGTATCCGGCCCGAGTAGCGCGCCGCAGGCGACCGACGCCCCCTGCCGCGCGCTGCACGCCGCGCGCGGGTCAGCGCGCGCTCTCGATCTTCAATCCCGCGACGCGGAAGAACTTCGTCCAGCGCGCGAGCTCGTCGCGGATGTAGGCCGCGAACTCGGGCGGGGTGTTCGGCGTTGCGGCATCGAATCCCTGGCGCACGATCGCTTCGCGGAACTCCGGCGCGGCGAGCGCGCGCATCGTTTCCGTGTTCAGGCGCGCGACGACCGCAGTTGCCGTACCCGACGGCATCGCCACGCCGAACCACTGGACCAGATCGAAGCCGGGCAGGCCGGACTCGGCGATCGTGGGGATCTCCGGCGCCGCTTCCGAGCGACGAGCGCTGGTGACGCCGAGTCCCTTGAGCTTGCCGGCACGGATCATCGGCAGCGCTGTCGCGATCGAGCCGAACAGCAGTTGCACGTGTCCGCCCACGAGGTCCGCCACGGCCGGGCCGCCGCCCTTGTACGGCACGTGTACCAGCGAGATGCCGGCCGCCTGCGCGAACAACTCGCCGATCAGGTGGGACGTCGTCCCGACGCCGGGCGAGGCGAAGGTGAGCTTTCCCGGCTGCGCTCGCGCGAGTTGCAGGAGGTCACGGATGCTCTGAACGGGTACCGATGGGTGCGCGGACAGGATGTTCGGCACCAGCACGGCGAGCGCCACCGGCGCGAAGTCCCGGCCCGGGTCGTAGGGGAGCTTCGGCTCCAGAGCCGGCCCGAAGGTGAAGTTGCTCGAGGAGGCGAGCAGCAGCGTGTGCCCGTCGCGTGCGGCTTTCGCGACGAGGTCCACGCCGATCACGCCGCCGGCGCCTGCACGGTTGTCCACCACCACCGCGCGGCCGAGGGCGTCTGCGTAGCGCTGGCCGAGCAGCCGAGCAAGGGCATCGGCGGCGCCGCCGGCCGGGAACGGGCAGACGAAGCGCAGCGGTCGCTCGGGCCAGCCGGGCGTGGCCGCGTGCAGCACGACCGGGCAGCAGGCGAGCACGACCGCCGCCGGCACGCAGCGCCATCCCGCGACGGTGCAACGAATGAGGCTCATCGGTCGCCGCGCGGTCGTGGGGATCAGTACATGTACTGGCCGCCGTTCACGTGGATCACCTGGCCGGTGACGAAGCCCGCATCCTCTCCGGCGAGATACAGGCAGGCTGCCGCGATCTCGTCGGCCGTACCGAGGCGCCGCACCGGGATCTGCGACTTGCGCATCTCGACCCAGTTCGGCGGGTACTGGCTCCAGTCGCGCACCGTGTCGAGCGAGCCCGGCGACACGGTGTTTGCCGTGATGCCGAACTCGCCGAACTCGACTGCGATCGCCTTGGCGAAGGCGTGCATGCCCGACTTGGCGACGATGTTGTGCGCACGCGTGGGGATGTGGCCGGCGAAGCCGTCGACACCCGAGATGTGGATCAGCCGCCCCCACCCGCGCGCCTTCATTCCCGGTATCACCGAGCGGGCCATGTAGAAGCACGAGTTGAGGTTGGTGTTCAGCGTCGCGTGCCAGTCGTCGACCGAAATGTCGAGAAACGGCTGCAGCCGCCGGATCGACACGTTCGACACCGCGATGTCGACGGCACCGAACCGGTCGACCGTCTGTGCGACCATGGCGGCGATCGCCTGCGGATCACCGACATCGGCCATGATCCCGATCGCCTGTGCCCCCGTCGTCGCCTGCACTTCCGCGACGACGGCGTCGACGAGAGCCCGATCGCGGTGTCCGTTGATGACGACGTTCGCGCCCTCGCGCGCGAAGTACAGTGCGATCGACCGTCCGATGTTGCGGCCGGAGCCGGTGACGATGGCGGTGCGGCCGCAGAGGCGGCCGTGTGAGGCTGGCGCAGGCATGGCAATGCTCCCCCGTTGATGGCTGCCGCGCAGCCCGTCGGCCGGGTCCTGGAGGCGCACAGGCAAGCCGGTGGTGATTATAGGCGCGGATTGCCGGGCTTCACGCCATCCGATAGACTGCGACGCATACGGACAGCGAATGCACTGTGCCGCGGCGACGCGGCATGCGGTTCACGGTGCGGGTCGTGCGGCTTGCCGGCGTGCCGTTTCCGGCACGCGGCAGCGCGCACGCCGCTTCGGGGTGAGTCGGAGCCGCGCTCCGGCAGTGCGTTCGACAACAGTGCTCGCGCGACTCGCCGCGCGGGAGTCCGCGCGAGGCAGGCGAAGCGGGGGAGAGGCAGCGCGCCACGTCGCGCGTTCCGCAGTGTCGGAACCGTAGCGTGCGGCAGACGGATCTTTCGCGTCCTTGTCGGAACCCTGCCGGGCGTCGTGGCCCATCGCGGCGGGGTGCCGGCAGGGGCCGGTTGCCGGGCTTCGCGCATGTCCATCGAGGAGCCATGCCGTGCCCGTACCGCCCCCGGAGCTGCCCACCGACCCCGCGACTCCGCTCGCGGGCCGTACCGCCATCGTCACCGGCTCCGGACGCAACATCGGACGGTCGATCGCGCTGCACTTCGCCCGAGCCGGGGCGAACGTGGTTGTCAACGGCCATCGCGACCGCGCTGCGGTCGAGGCCGTGGCAGCGCAGGTCGAGGCCTTCGGCAGGGGGGCGCTCGTGCAGATGGCCGACGTCGGCGACGCTCAGGCTGTGGCTGCGATGGTCGCCGCTGCCACCGAGCGTTTCGGGCGTGTCGACATCGCGGTCTCCAACGTCTCGGTGCGCCGCCATCAGCCGTTCCCCGAGATCACGCTGGAGGACTGGGACGCCACGCTCAGGTCGAATCTGAGTTCGGCTTTCTATCTCGCGCGCGCCGTGCTGCCGGGAATGCGGGCGGCGCGGTGGGGCCGGATCATCCATATCTCCGGAGAGGACGGATTCCAGGGGCACATCGCGAACCGCGCCCACAACATGGTGTGCAAGGCGGGCGTGCACGCGTTCTCGAAGGCGATCGCGGTCGAATTCGCAGCTGAGGGCATCACGGCGAACACGGTCTCGCCCGGGTCGATCGAGACCACGCGCGACTGGACCCAGTACCCGGCAAACTGGCGCGAGATGCGGCTCGGACAGATTCCGATGAAGCGCATCGGGCGTGTCGACGACATCGCCATGGCCTGCGTCTACCTCGCCGGTGACAGCGCCGAGTTCGTGTCGGGTCAGGTCATCCACGTCAACGGCGGGCAGTTCATGTACTAGGCCGGGCGTTCCCGGCGAGCGGCGCAGAGGCGATGCAGACCGCACACGTGCACAGGAGGAAGTGATGGCAATGATGCAGGACAAGGTGGTGGTGGTCACCGGCTCGGGAGGTGGCATCGGCCGCGACATCGCGCTGGCGATGGCGGCGGAGGGGGCGTGCGTGGTCGTCAACGACATCGGCGCTTCGCTGACCGGCGAGGTGGTGCCGCTCGATGGCGCGAGCACGCCCGCCGAGCAGGTCGTGGCGGAGATCCGTGCAGCGGGTGGCGAGGCGGTGCCGAACACCGACTCGGTGGCGAGCTGGGCCTCCGCGCAGCGCATCGTGCAGTGCGCGGTCGACACGTACGGCCGCATCGACGCGATCGTCAACAACGCGGGGATCCTGCGCGACCGCATCTTCCACAAGATGACGGAGGAGGACTGGCACGCGGTGATCGCCGTGCACCTGAACGGGAGCTTCTTCACCAGCCGGGCCGCGGCCGACCACTTCCGTCGCCAGGAGAGCGGTGCCTGTGTGCACATGACGTCGACCTCGGGGCTGATCGGCAATTTCGGACAGGCCAACTACTCTGCGGCGAAGCTGGGCATCGTCGCGCTGTCGAAGAGCATTGCGCTCGACATGGGGCGCTACGGCGTGCGGTCGAACTGCATCGCTCCCTCGGCGTGGAGTCGCATGACCAGTTCGATACCGGCGAATACGCCTGCCGAACTCGACCGGGTGGAGAAGCTCAAGCGCATGGAGTGCCGGAAGATCGCGCCGGTGGCGGTCTACCTCGCGAGCGACGCAGCGAAGGATGTCACCGGGCAGGTCTTCGCCGTGCGCGCGAACGAGATCATGCTGATGTCGCAGTCGCGGCCAGTGCGCTCGGTGCACACGGCCGAAGGCTGGACGCCGCAGTCGATCGCGGACGTGGCCGTCCCCGCGATGCGTCCTCACTTCTATCCGCTCGACCGCACGTCGGACGTGATGAGCTGGGACCCGATCTGAACCGCGCGATCGGTCGCGTCACCGTGCGCCGCATCTGCCTGCGCTCCGCGCGCAACACGAGAGGAGTCCGATGATGACTGCATTGCCGCGTCAGCCTGCGGCGCGGCCGCTGCACGGGTCTGCGCTCGGCCGCCCGGCGCACGCGACGTCGCTCGCCGTGATGGCGGCACTCGCGCTGCACGCCAGCGCGAGTTTCGCCGCCGCGCCCGATGCCGCTGCAGCGGCTTATCCCGAGCGGCCCGTACGGGTCGTCGTCCCGGTGGCTGCCGGTGGGGGCACCGACATCATCGCGCGCATCGTGATGACCCGCATGAGCGAGACGTTCGGCGGTCCGTTCATGATCGACAACCGTCCCGGGGCCGGCGGCATCCTCGGCAATGAAGTCGTCGCGCGTGCGCAGGCCGACGGCTACACGCTGCTGTTCACCTACGCGGCGCACACGATCGTCCCGTTCATCTACGCCAAGGTGCCGTACGACGTGCACCGCGACTTCGCCCCGATCTCGATGGTGGGCGCGCAGCCACTGCTGCTCACCGTGCACGCGGGCGTGAAGGCGAACACGGTGCAGGAGCTGGTCGCGCTCGCTCGCTCGCGCCCGCGTGAACTCAATGTCGCGCTGGCCACGCCCAGCAGTTCCGGGGCGCTCGCTGCAGAGGTGTTCAAGGTCCTGACGAAGACCGACATCGTGTCGATTCCGTTCAAGGGTGCCGGGCAGGCGGTGCCCGCACTGCTCGGCGGAGAAGTGCAGCTGATGTTCGCCACGCCGCAGGTGGTGATCCCCTATCTCAAGAGCGGTCGGCTGCGAGTGCTCGCCACGAGCAGCCGCGAGCGGGTGTCGTACCTGCCGGACGTGCCGACCTTCCTCGAGTCCGGCATCAAGGACTTCAACACTGCGCCGTGGCAGGGCCTGCTCGCGCCTGCGCGCATCTCGCGCTCGCTCGTCGACCGGATCCATCAGCAGGTGCTCGAGGTGATGAAGCAGCCGGTCGTGCAGGAACGTTTCGCGGCCGCCGGCACGGACGTCGTCGCCAGTTCGCCGGCGGTGTTCGGCGAGATGATCCGCCGCGAGCTCGCCCAGCACAGCGCCGTGATCAAGGCGGTCGGCATGAAGGCCGACTGATCGCACAACCGCAGGAGCTACGCCCGTCCATGCCCATACTGATCGAAAAGCGCGGCCACACCGGCATCCTCACGCTGAGTCGCCCCGATGTGCGCAACGCGTGGTGCGCCGACTACTACCGGGAACTGCGCGAGCGGCTCGACGAACTGGAGGAGGACCGCGCAATTCGCGCGGTGATCCTGACCGGAGACGAGGCCGGTGGCGCCTTCTCGGCAGGTGCCGACCTGAAGAACCCGAACACCCACACGGTCGATTCGGTCGGTGCCTTCGTACGCAGTCTGCCGATGCGCAAGCACCACACGTTCCGGGTGATGGACGAGTTTCCGAAGCCGCTGATCGCCGCGGTCAACGGTTACGCGATCGGCAT
Organism: Betaproteobacteria bacterium; assembly: GCA_947456915.1. Lineage (GTDB taxonomy): Bacteria > Pseudomonadota > Gammaproteobacteria > Burkholderiales > CAIKXV01 > CAIKXV01. Next base: position 1,908 of record CANGUQ010000063.1, on the reverse strand, counting down.
CGGTTGCATCGTCACCTACTGCTGCGACCTGATCGTCGCCTCCGAGCGCGCCGAGTGGCGCCTGCCGCAGACGCGTCTGGGCATCGTACCCGCGCAGGCGGCGCTGCCGCGGCTCGCCCGCTGGGTGGGCAAGGGCAATGCGATGAAGCTCGGCATGGGCTTTGCGCTGAAGGCGGAGGAGGCACTGCGCATCGGGCTCGCGCAGTGGGTCGTGCCGCACGAGCAGTTGATGCAGACCGCGCTCGAGGTGGCACGGCACGTCGCTGCACACCCGCCGCTCGCGAGCCGGCTCACCAAGGAGTCGCTGCACCACGGCATCGAGCTGCCGCACCTCGCGGACGCGGCGCTCGTCGACCTGTACCGTTTCAAGACGCTCGAAGACACCCAGGACAAGAAGGAAAGCCACCGCGCGTGGCGCGAGAAGCGCGAGCCTGACTTCAAGGACGAGTGACGATGACGATGCACGAGGCACCGATGCCGCGAGACGGATTCCGCCATCTGTTCGAGCCGCGCGCGATCGCGGTGATCGGGGCAAGCGCCGAGGCAAACCGCCCGGGCGCGCAGACCATCCGCGCGCTGCAGGAGAACGGCTACCGCGGCGGCATTCATCCGGTAAATCCGAAGTACGGCGAACTCGCGGGCCTGCGCTGCTACGGTTCGATCGCAGAGGTGCCGCTGCCGTGCGACATCGCGGTGATCGCGTTGCCCGCGGCAATGGTGCCAGGCGCGATCACCGAGTGCGGCGTGCACGGCGTTCGCTTCGCCGTCGTGCTGGGGGGCGGTTTCCGCGAGACGGGCCCGGAGGGCGAGGCGCTGGAGGCGAAGATGCTCGCCGCGGCGCGCACGCACGGCGTGCGCATCGTCGGGCCCAACTGTCTCGGCCTGGTCAACGTGCACGCACGGGCCTATGCCGCGTTCGGCAGCCTCGCGCGCCCGCCGCTGCTGGCGCCTGGCGGGGTGTCGGCGGTGATCCAGAGCGGCGGGTTCGGCAACAGCCTGGTGATTCGCTGTGCGGCGGCGGGCATCGGTTTCCGGCTGGTCGTGGCAAGCGGCAGCGAGAGCGATCTCTCGACGCCCGAGCTGGTCGAGGCGATGGTCGACGATCCGCAGACGAAGCTCGTGCTGATGTACGTGGAAGGCTTCCGCGACGGCCGCCGCTTCGTGCAGGTCGCGCGTCGGGCGCTCGCCGCCGGCAAGCCGATCGTCGTGTGGAAGGCCGGCAACACCGCGCAGGGCGCGAAGGCGGCCGCGTCCCACACGGCCAACATGACCGGCTCCTACGACATCTACCGTGCTGCATTCCGTCAGTGCGGGGTGGTGCAGGTGAGCGACATGGAAGAGGCGATCGACTGCGTACAGTCGCTGCTCGCGTGGTCAGGGCGGCCGGCCGGGGATGAGGTCGCGATCATGGGGGGCTCCGGCGGCTCGGCGGTCGTGTTCTCGGACGCGTGCGACGCGGTCGGACTGCGGCTGTCGACGCTGTCGGAGTCGACGATGGCGGTGCTGCGGCGTGTGCTGCCCGGCACGGCCTCGCTGGAGAACCCTGTCGACTACGCAGCGGGGTTCATCTCGCGGGCAACGGCCGAGCGTTTCCGCGAGGCGGTGGACGCGGTGCTGGACGATCCGGACGTCCACCAGCTCGGGCTGATGTTCGCCACCACTACCGGCGAGGCGGCCGCGTGCGGCGCGCAGGTGCTCGCGGATGCAGCGACACGGCACGCCAAGCCGGTGTTCGCGTTTCTGTCGGTGCCGCGCGAGAACACCGCTGGCGGTCTCGACGTGCTCGAGCAGGCCGGGATTCCCGTGTTTCCGTCTCCGGCGCGGGTGGCGAAGGCGATGAAGGTGCTGTCGACCTGGCAGCGCGCGCGGGCCGCAGCCGCGGGTGGCGCCGACGAGGCGACACTGCCG